>SVQT01000016.1 GCA_015065215.1 Oscillospiraceae bacterium
CGGTTCAAGCGCCAGTGCGCAAGATCCGGTGTCCTTGCCGAACTTCGCAAGAGAGAGCATTACGAAAAGCCCAGCGTAAAGCGTAAGAAGAAGTCCGAAGCTGCACGCAAGCGTAAGTATAAATAATCATTGCGAAAACAGAGAGCCGCGGGTAAGCCCCGCGGCTCTCTGTTTTTCTGTGCGCTGACGCGAAAGAGGAATTTTTCAAATTTGTTGCTTTTTTTCGCAATGTATGCTACAATATATATGTATTTTGAAAAGGCGGGGATGTACCCGTCCCTTGGTACACCGATCGCTTTGACACAGCCTTTGCGGATAGTCTGGCGGGATGTACGGCGTTGCTACAAAAATGAAAAGAAAGCCCCCAAACGGTATAAAAAATCAAGAAAAAAAGGAGAAACAGCATGGAATTCAGTATCAATCACCCCTTGCTCTTTGTGCTGGCAGGTATCATCGTGCTGATCGTGCTTGCCCAGTCTGTCTTTTTCCTGCTCCTTGCCTGGCGCCGCGGCGTCAAGATGGGAATGGAGAAAAAGAAGCTGCGCCGCATTGCCGTGAGCGCCGCCGTGTTCACCATCGCCCCCGCCATCGCGATCATCATCAGTATCGCGACGCTTTCTAAGGATTTGGGGCTTCCGCTCCCTTGGCTGCGCCTGAGTGTGGTCGGCTCGCAATCCTATGAGACCATCGCGGCGCAGAACACCCTGAGCGCCATGGGCTCTAAATTGGGTGGCGGCACGGTTTTGAACGCCTCTGCCTTCGTGACCATCGCGCTGGTCATGACCATCAGCATTATGGTGGGCATCTGGCTGGTGCCGGTGGTGGCCAAAAAGATGCAAAAGGGCATGATCACCATGGAAAAGCGGGATAAGAAATGGTCGGATATTTTCAATGCCTCTATGTTTATCGGCATGATCGCCGCCTTCCTTGGCTTTGTATTCTGCGATTTTGGCTCGATCTTCAAGGGCGAGACCTACGGCCTGACCCCTGTGCTGGTCATGATCGTATCGGCACTGACCATGGTGCTGGCCGGCCTTTTGGTTCGCCTGACCAAATGGCGCTGGATCAATGACTACGCCTTGCCGGTCAGTCTTGTGGTGGGCATGGCAAGCGCCATTCCGATCACAGCTTGGCTGGGTGTTGAGCCCGCCGGGGAGGTTGCCGCCGAAACGGCACGCCTTCTCACAACTGTATTTTGCTGAAAAGGGGGGCAACGAAAATGGATGAAAATCGCAATATAGAAACCGAAGCTGTTGTCGATACCGCGACCGAGGCAGGCGCCACTTATATGGACAAGGTGCATAAGTGGGGGCGTATCTGGAACCTTTCTATGGTACCGATCCTGTTCGCCTTCCCGATCATTATCGCTATTGTTTTTCAGGCCATCCCTGACTGGAAGGGCCTTGGCATGGGCCTTTTGGCCACCGCGCCGATGTACTGGGCGGTCGGCGTTGTAGAGACCTTTACCTATATCCCGATGCTTGGCGCGGGCGGCTCTTACCTTTCCTTTGTGACCGGTAATATTTCCAATTTGAAGCTCCCCTGTGCGCTGGGCGCCTTGGATCAAGCCGGTGTGAAGGGCAGCTCAGAGGAGGGGGAGGTCATCTCCACCATCGCCATTGCCGTTTCCAGCATTGTCACCACCCTGATCATTATTTTGGGCGTGATCCTGCTGGTGCCGCTGACCCCCGTGCTGGAAAATCCGGCGCTGGATCCCGCCTTTGCCCAGATCCTGCCTGCTCTGTTTGGCGGCCTTGGCGTGGTGTTCATCTCCCGGAACTGGAAGATCGCCATCGCGCCGATCGCGTTGATGCTGATTTTGTTCATCGCGATTCCCGCCTTGAATGAGGGCACTGTGGGTATTATGGTGCCGGTCAGCGTGATCTTTACGATGATTGTCAGCCGTATCATGTATAAAAAAGGTTTGCTTTGAGAGGTGAGGGAATGCCTGAAGCGTTACTGTATATTTTGTATGGCTTAGCGGGGGTGTTGGCCCTGCTGATAGCGGTTGTCTTGGTGCGGACCTTTACCTTTCGCCCCAAGACCTCCAAAAAGGAGATCGACACAGCTCCCGTCTCCTTTGACGGCGATGCCGCCGTCTGCGCGTTGCAAAAGCTGTTGCAGTGCAAAACGATCTCCTATCACGACCAAAGCCTTGAGCAGGAGGCGGAGTTCCAAAAATTGATCGATCTGCTGCCTGAGCTGTACCCGGAGGTCTATCGGGCTTGCGAGCTGCAAGCCTTGCCCGACCGCGCCTTGCTTTTCCGCTGGGCGGGTAAAAAGCAGGGGGCTCCCGCGGTGATGATGTCGCACTATGACGTGGTACCGGTAGAGGAGAGCGCTTGGCAAAAGCCGCCCTTTTCCGGCATCATCGAGGATGGTGTTTTGTGGGGCAGAGGGGCTCTGGATACCAAGGTGACCATGAACGCGGTGCTTTTTGCCGCCAATCACATGATCAAAGAGGGTTATGTGCCGGAAAATGATATTTATTTCGCTTTTTCCGGCGGTGAGGAGATCAACGGCCCCGGCGCGTTGCATATCGTCAATTACTTCAAGGAGCGGGGCATTACCCCCGCTTTGGTGGTGGACGAGGGCGGCGGCGTGGTGGAAAAGGTTTTCCCCGGTGTGAAAAAGCCCTGCGCGTTGGTCGGTATCGCCGAAAAGGGGATGCTCAATCTGACGCTGTCGATGGAAAGCAACGGCGGTCATGCCTCGGCACCAAAGCCCCATACCCCCATCGGGCATCTTTCCCGCGCGGTCTGCAAGGTAGAGGATCATCCCTTCCCGATGCATACCACAAAGCCGGTGAAGGAAATGTTCGATACGCTGGGGCGGCACTCCACCTTTTTGTTCCGTATGATTTTTGCCAATCTCTGGCTGTTTGGCTGGGTGTTAAAGCCGATCTGCGCCAAAGGCGGTGATCTCAACGCCCTGCTGCGCACCACAGTGGCCTTTACCCAAAGCGAGGGCAGCTCCGCGCCCAATGTCATCCCGCCCAAGGCGTCGGTAACAGCGAACCTGCGTCTCAATCCGGCCGATAGCGTGCAGGGGGCGGTGGATCGGATCAGCAAATTGATCGGGAACGAGCAGATCAAGCCGGTGGTGGGGTATCATGTAGAGCCCAGCCGCATTTCCCAGACCCATTGCGACGCCTGGGATAAGATTGTCTCGGCGGTTGGCGGTACCTGGCAGGGCAGTGTTGTTTCCCCCTATCTCATGATGCAATGCTCGGATAGCCGCCATTGGGGCGCGATTTCTGATCACGTTTACCGCTTTTCCGCCATGGACCTCACCGCCGAGGAGCGGCGCACCATCCACGGCCATGACGAGCGCATCCGGTTGGATTGTCTCAAGCGCTCGGTGGAGTTTTATATCCGCCTCATGCGGCAATGCTAATTGACAAAATTGGTTTTCGTTAGCAACAAAGCACCCTGACGGCATTTGCCGTCAGGGTGCTTTGAGATTTTATTCTTCCGCGATGATCAGGCCGTAATCGCCTGCCTTGCGGCGGTAGACCACGCAGGGCTCGTTTGTTTCGGCGTCACGGAAGACAAAGAACTGATGCTCCAGCAGGTTCATTTGCAAAATGGCTTCTTCTACCGACATGGGCTTGATGGGGAAGGATTTGGTGCGGATTTTGAACTCGCCCTCTTCCTCCTCGTCTACATCATCGGGCAGGGGACTTTCAAAGGCACCGCTGCGCAAGCGCTTTTCCAGTCTGGTCTTGTTTTTACGGATCTGCCGCTCCAGCGACTCCATCGCTTCATCGATCGCGTTCTGAAAGCTCTCGGCACCCTCCTCACTGCGGAAGATGGTACCGCCGTAGTTGATGGTGATTTCTATATATTGCAGATCGTGCCTACAGCTGTAGACCACGATCGCCTCCGCGTCGTCGCCAAAGAAACGATCGAATTTGGCTAATTTCTTCTCGGTCAGATCCTTGAGGGATTGACGAACGGTCATTTGCTTTCCGCTAACAGTCATTTTCATAGCAATTCCGCCTTTCTGTAACCGTAGGGTGCCGCGGGGAAGCCAAGCGGACACCTCCTCGGGTTTACAATTTCATTATAGCACATCTTTTGTGAAAAATAAATAGGTTTTTCGAAAAAAAATGAAAAAAATTGTGAAAAATTTCTGTTTTTCTGTCAAAAAACGCTCTGCGTCGCGACGCAGAGCGTTTTTTGAGATCAAAGCTCCTTTGCCCACTTGATGGCCAGCTCCACCCAGCAAGCGCAGTGTGGGTTGAGCAGATTTTCACTGCCCTTGGCGGTCTGCTCGTTGCAAAGGGCAAGGCCGTGGGGGCCGTTGGGGAAGATGTGCAGCTCGAAGGGTACCTTGGCTGCGGTCATGGCCTCTGCCATGAGCAGGGCGTTTTGCACAGGTACGCAGTTGTCATTGAAGGTGTGCCAGATAAAGGCGGGGGGCGTGGTCTCGTTGACGTGCAGCTCCAGCGAGAAGCGGTTTTCCTCCTCCTTGGTGGGGGTCTTGGTGCCGCAGAGCCTGTGGATCGAGCCCTTGTGTGCCCACTCACCCGCGGTGATCACTGGGTAGCACAAAATCATGCCGTTGGGGCGGTTGATCCCCTCTGGCGCTCCCTTTTGTATATCGGCCAAAACGGGGCTGTTCCAAAGCACGCCGGCGCTGGCGGCAAGATGTCCGCCTGCTGAGAAGCCGCAGGTGAAAATGCGATCCGGGTCGATATGATACTCCGGCGCGTGCTCGCGCACGTGCTTGATAGCCAGGGCAACCTGTTTTAAGGGGGCGTAATCCTTGGCGCCCTCGCCAACGCTATAGCGCAGGATAAAGGTGGCAAAGCCCGCGGCAAGGAACTGGGTGGCGATCGGCTCTGCCTCACGGTCAGAGAGCGCGCCGTAGCCGCCGCCGGGGCAAACGATGACGGCCTGCCGGGGGGTGAGCTTTAGCTCGGCGGTGTTAGAAACGCAAATAGGGGTCAGGGTGGCATCCTGATGGCCAAGGGCAATGGTTTGGTAGATCATAGCGGTTACTCCTTATGCATTGTTTTTTACCGTGCGGCGTTGGATGAGCTTAGTGGGTAAGATGATTTGCTCTTTTTGGGTGGCGTTTTCCTCGATCTTGCTCCAGATCAGCTCCGCGGCGGCGGTCGCCATTGTTTTTTTGGAAACGCTGACTGAGGAGAGCGCGGGGGAAAAGGAAAAATCAGAGCAGATGTTGTCAAAGCCCACCACGGAAAGATCGTTGGGGACCGACTTGTTCATATCCTCTAATACGCGGATCGCCTCATAGGCCAGCAGATCACTGAAGGTGATCAGGCCGGTGACCTCTGGGTGCGCCATGAAAAAGCGGTGCATCTGGGCGCGGTTGCTGCTGTCTGTTTTCACCGAAAGCGTGAGCAGCCGGCCTTCTGACAGAGGGAGCTTGCGCTCCGCGTGCGCGCGGCGTATGCCTTCAAGCCGTTCCTTTGCCGCCGAGATGCGGAGGTCGCCGTTAAAAAAGGCGAGATGGCGGTGCCCCGCGTCAAAGAGATGGCTGGCCGCCAGATAGCCGCCTAACGCGTCATCGCAGACCACATAATCGGCATCGGTGCCGTCCTGCCTTCTGCCGATCAGGCAAAAGGGGACGCCGGTGCTTTTCAGATACGCGAGATTGTCTTCGTCCCCGGCAGCTGGGCAAAGAAGGATGCCATCCGCGTTTTGCGCCAATGCCGCATGAATGGCCTCACGCTCAATGGCCGGATCCTCATCGGTATTGAGCACAAAGACGGTATAGGATTTTTGCCTGAAAAACGCCTCAATGCCCCGGAAAATAATAATGAAATTGGGGTTTGCCACATCCGGCAATATCAAGGCGATGGTGCGACTGCGCCCCGAGCGCAGTCCGCTGGCGGCAGTGTTGCGGATATAGCCCATTTCGGCGGCAATTTTGCGGATCTCCGCGCGGGTGCCGGCGGCAATATCGGTCTTGCCGGAAAGGGCGTGTGACACCGTATTGATCGAATAACCGGTTCGTTGGGCAATGTCCTTTAGCGTAACCTTCACCAGCGCCGCCTCCCTCTTGGTTTGTTTTTTTCATTGTATCACATTTGATGCCGTTTGGCAAGATTTTTTTCTCCCCCTCTTGACATTTGCGCCCAAGGTGCTATAATGTATATATCTTGAAGAGTAAAAGCTGTGGCGTCAAGTGCCGACGGGACGGGGAGTTGCCGGTCGGACGAAGGGCAAAAAAGTTTGTTCCGCGGTCACCGCTTTGCATCCCGCTTCATCCAAAGAATTGAGAGCGAACGCCTCCTTTTTTCGATGAAATTCGGGAAAGGGAGGTTTTTGATATGCAACATGAAGCAAAAGCGGCCGCTTGCCGCCCCGGTAAACGCGGTTTCACACACCAGCTGCGTCGCGACTTGACGGTTTTTGGCAATTTACGGGTCCTTTGCCTTGCGGCAATGCTGGCGGCAATGGGCGTGGTATTGGGGTATATTGCCAAATTGCTTTTTGGTACGGGGCCCCTGCGCATCACCTTTGAAAATCTGCCGATCATATTCGGCGGTGTCACCTTCGGCCCCTTTATGGGGGCCGCCATCGCGCTGATTTCCGATCTTTGCAGCTGTCTTTTTTCGGGGCAGGGTCCCAACCCCTTGATTGCGGTTGGCTCCGCTTCTATTGGCTTGCTTTCCGGCTTTTTGGGGAATTACCTTTTCCGCCGCCGCCGCTTTTTTCCTTTGCTTTTGGTAGAGCTGCTGACCCACCTCGTTGGCTCGGTGACGGTAAAATCACTGGCACTGCATGCAATGGGCTATGCCTGGCCGCTCTTACTCCCCCGTATTCCGATCTATATCGGCATCGCCTGCTGTGAGGCGGCGCTGCTGCGTGTGCTGTTGCAAAGCCAGCATTTGATACAGTTGCTGGAGAAAGTTCATCCAAGCAAAAAGGAGC
Organism: Oscillospiraceae bacterium; assembly: GCA_015065215.1. Taxonomy (GTDB): domain Bacteria; phylum Bacillota; class Clostridia; order Oscillospirales; family CAG-272; genus Firm-07. Next base: position 6,909 of record SVQT01000016.1, read on the forward strand.
GCTTGACTATGACGTATGACGAGGCGATTGCCTATATCCATTCGGTCAGCTGGAAAGGGAGCCGGCCGGGGCTGACACGAATGACAGAGCTGCTTGGCAAATTGGGCAACCCGCAGGATAAGCTCCGTTTTATCCATGTGGCGGGTACCAACGGCAAGGGCTCCTTTTGCGCCATGACCGAGTCGATCCTGCGTGCCGCGGGCTATAAGACCGGACTGTTTGTTTCCCCCTATATCAAGGATTTCAATGAGCGCATCTGCGTTGCCGGTGCCCCCATTGGCAACGAGGACTTGGCAAGGGCAACCGCGATTGTGCGGCCGGTGGCGGACAGTATGGCGGATGCTCCCACTGAGTTTGAGCTGATCACCGCTATTGGCTTTGTGCATTTTCTCTCCTGCCAATGTGATATTGTCGTGCTGGAAACCGGCATGGGTGGTAGATTGGATTCGACCAATGTGATCAAAGCGCCGCTTTTTGCTGTCATTACCGGCATCGCGATGGATCATATGTCCTTTCTCGGTGATACCGTAGAAAAAATCGCCGCCGAGAAGGCCGGCATCATCAAGCCCGGTGCCCCGGTGCTGTGGGGGGGCAGAGATGCCGCCGCCCGCCGGGTGATTGCCGATAGGGCCGCTGAAATGGGCTGTACGATGATTGCGACCGAAGATACCCCCCTGACGGTACGGGAAATGACGCTTTCCGGTACGGTTGCCGACTATGGCGAGTGGCAGCAGGTGCGTCTGCCGTTGCTTGGCAGCTATCAACCGCGCAACCTTGCCAATGTATTGGCGGCAGTTCCCTTGATGCGCGGGGCAGGCCTTTCTGTTTCCGACGAGGCGGTGCGCGCGGGGCTTGCCACGGCGCGCTGGCCCGGCCGCTTTGAAAAGCTTTGTGAGAACCCGCTGATTTTTTCTGACGGTGCCCATAATCCCGAAGGGGTGGAGGCGGCGGTAGAGAGCATCAAGACCTATTTTCCCGGCGAGAAGGTGTTGCTTCTTTTAGGCGTGATGGCGGATAAGGACTATCGCGGCATGGTAGAGGCGCTGGCTCCTGTTGCCGCCGAGGCGTTCACTCTGACCCCCGATAATCCCCGTTCGCTTCCCGCCGCTGATTTCGCGAAGGCGTTTGCCGAGGGCGGCGTCCCCGCCACTGCCTTTGACACGGTTGAAGAAGCGGTCCGCACCGCGGTGGCAAGGGCCAAAGAAACCGGCAAACCGCTGATCTCGCTGGGCTCGCTTTATATGTATTGCGAAGTGACCAACGCCCTTGAAAAGCTCTGATCCCCATTGGGGCAATCAAAACCAAATCTTTCCAAGGGGCTGATTCATGAGCGCCGAACAAAGAACACACGAAAAAGCATAAAATGAAGCCGCTTTGCCATCAAAAAAGTGATGGCAAAGCGGCTTTTTAACTATGCGTTTCACGCGTGGTTTTGATTTCGGATCAGCGGTTGACGACAAAGCAAAGCCCCCGTGCTATAATGGCAATGGGAGGGGGACTCCCAATAGAGCGCCCCGGGCGCGGAAAGGAGAGATGGCCACTGAACGTGTGCCAAAAAACAAGAAAAAGGAGGATTTTTTATGCCACAAATTGTGTGCAACATTGCGCTGGATGTTGCGGTGAATAACATCGAGCAAATGCTGAGCGCAAAGCAGGGGGATACCCAAAACCGTTTGCTTTGCGTCACATTCACCGATTGCGGAAAACCGCTGCCGATCGAAAAGGATGCGGTGGTTTTGCTGAATGTAAAAAGCGGGGAGGCGCGCGCTTCTTTTGAAGGGACAGTCACCAAGGAGGGGAAGGCACTTTTTGCTATTCCGGATTTTGTGCTTGTTAAGGCCGGCAGTGTGCAATGCGATGTCTCTGCCATCACTCCAAACGGCGGCCGACTGACAACCGCCGCCTTTGGTATTTTGGTCGAGCCGGCCATCTGCCCCTCGGGAGAGGTGAGTAACGATGCCGCCGTTTCGGATCTCGCGGCCGATTTCATCGCCTCACAGCGGCTTTTGACACTGACCCCGCAGCCGCGCGAGACGGGCTATGTGATTGCCCCCGAGATTAATCACAAGTACTGCCTGGATCTGTCTGACAGCCGCTATGCCCCCGGTGGCGTATGGGCGAATTTCCGGCTGGAGCTGCCTGTGCCCACCAACGCCACAAAGGAGAATTGGATTTTGATCTATTGTCATGCTCCGATTACCGCCGAGGCGGGTGCTGTTTCGATTGATTTTGGCAGTGATTGCCTGTTTGCGGACGCGAGAGCGCCAATGGTTTCACTTTCTGATTTTGATATTGTTTGTACCTATTCACGTGGGGCCGGTTGCTGGCAGGTCGGCGTGGTGCAATATGCTAAACAGGGGTAAACGGTATGAGTTTTTCTTTAAAACAGCATAGCCTGCTGCGTGAAAGCCGCCGCCCGCTTGCCTATTCGGTATCCTTTCCGGATCCCACTGTGCTCACCGGTGTGAGAGAGGATATGGCGGTAGGCATGGTGGCCAATGTCGCCATTGGCGACAATGTGATTGTGCGCAACGATTTTGACAGAGTCCCTATTTTCCAGCGGCCGATTTTCAATGCGACCTGGGATGGCGGAAAGGGGCGTTGGGTGGATTTTGTCGCCCGCGGTGAGCCGGGCTTTACGTATCATCCATCCGACCCTTACCGTGAGGTAATCTATCGCTGTCAGCCCTTTTGGTATCAGATAGAGCTGCGGGAGGGAACCGGCCCTGCCAGGGTCTCTGTTTCGCCGTACCCCTTGGAGGGGTATACCTTGGCGCCAATGTTCCCCAATGAGCGGGACTATATCTACCGTCCTGTTTTTGAAATGAGCGTGGGGAAGGACAATTTGCCGCATTCCCGTTCCAACCAGTGGGCGTTTCGCGGCAAAGGCTTGAGCGAAATTATGCAGTATGTAGCCGCTTATGATCCCCGTGCCAGAGTTGAGAGCGTTTTTGACTGGTTCAGTGACGCGCTGCTGTTGCTGGTGGAGTTTGCCACATGGGATCTTGCCTCGTATATGAGAGGGAACTTCACGCGCGAGGTCACCACTGGCTTAGGGGTTACTCACACCATTGCAAGCTCGGGATGCCTCCTGGACGGCGCGCCCATTGTGTGGCGCGGCAAAGAGAACGCTTGGCAAAATGTTTGCTCCTTCCTTTGTGATATTTTAATCCAAAAGCATATCGCCGCGGATGGCAGCTATACCACCACCATTTGCCACCTGCCAGATCTGAAATATTTTGACGGCACCATCAATGAGCATTATGTAGAGATCGCCCCTTATTTTTCCAATATTATCAGAGGTCAATTCCCAGTTGGCGGCTTTGATATGAAAAAAGGCGTTTTCTATCCTTCCAGCGGCATTACGGGGGATACGGCCATCAAATCCTATGCCTATATCCAAAGCCAGCTGGGCGAGGAGTTTCCCATTGTGGTTGGTGTTGGCGGCGGTACCAGTTCGCAAATGCTCCCAGCTGATGTGAACGGTTCGCCCTTCCATTGGGAGGCTGTGCAAAAAGAGCAGTCCAGAGAGCAAAATTTTGGCGCCAGACTGATTTTGGACGAGGCGCTGTAAAAATACGAAGCGAGGCTGAGCACACCTGCCACGTGGCAGGTGTGCAGTGATATAAATCCCTTGCGGGATTGGCGATATTCCCTTTGAGAGCGATATTTGCCTATGACAAGCGATATGTGCTGTGGGGCGTAGGGGGGATTTATATCATATCGCAACCGAATGAAATGAGGTTGTATTGCATCGGGGCGCAAGCGAAGATATAGCGCGTTTGCGGAGCAAACATATAAAGGGCATTTGTGACCACAAACGCAGTGCTTGTTCAAGTAAAGAGGACCGGAGAACGCAAAGGTTGTTATCCTTAACGGAAAAATAACCCGAAATCGAATAGGACTTGAAAAGGCTACCATTCCAACAATACGATATGAAATTATTTCAAAAGGAAGTGGATATGAGCCTTCACAACCACTTCCTTTTTAGAAAATGAATCTCGTTTAAATTAGGCCAAAAGTTGACTTTTTGTTTTGAAAATGGTATAATAATTGTGAAAGAAAAGGAAAACTCTCGTTTGTTCGGTGTGATTTTCATCAGTTGATAACAAAAACACATAAATTTAAAATATGTCTCTTTAAAGTCTTGATTTTTGGGAGAAAATATGTTATAATGTCTCATCTGTCGTGCGAAACAATATGTTACTTTCATCGTATACTAGTGTTGGCTAACAAAATGAAAAGAGGTTATGATTAAATGAGAAAAACAACACAATCCCCCACAAAAGGATTGACAATCCAAGAAACAGATAACTACAATGATGTAAATTTGGCTGCCTTGGATGCCCATATTGAACGGTCGCTTACTGGTACTGCGCGCCAAGTATATACTTTAATCCAAGTTAATGCTCCGTGCAAAGTAACAGTTACCGAAAAAAGCCAAAAAAAGTTGGCGAAAGTTGTATTAAGCTAATAAAATGAGCAATCAGTTTGTCTTCCTAAGTCCTGTGTCAGTGTACGATGATAAGATTTTTACCCAAAAAAGGGCGACAGAATGGAAGCAACATATTCGAACGGCATATAATGTTATATATCGTGGCTTGTTTGACAAGTTGGATAATTCAACAAAAGTTCGTTTTTTTGTGTGCAAATCTTTGGTAGATGAAGTTGTCGTTGATGCCATTATAGGCATGCGAAAAATCATTGATAGTAGATATAATTCCATAGAAGATCCGAATTCTTTTAAGATTATTTCTTATTTGACTTATTGGTGGTTGAGGCACAAACCTGTAAGCATACATTACGGAAAAGACTTTTGCCTTGAGGACATAAAATTGAGCCCTACTCCCGAACTATCTGCAATGTCAGAGGAAAAGCGTGAGGAAGAAAGGCAAAAGGTCGTTTGGCAATTAAAACATATCAACGAGTTGATTGCGGTACAGATGTCTTTAACCTATATATTCGATTTTGAAAATCGCATATGTGACAATGCTTCTTGTAAAAGAGTGAAAAGGAAAGAAAAAGACAAATTCTGCTTTGAAACTTTCGATGAAATGCAGGAAGTTATAGTGAAAAAACTAACATATTACTTTTGTTATCGTACCGTAGCGCCCAAAATAATTGAGCATATTTTAGAAGGTTATACTTTTCATCCTGCTTGGGGATTAACTGGTTCACAATGGGCTAGTGCAAAAGTTGAAGGTGACGCACCGTGAGAGAAAAGAAAAATTTTGAATTGAGTTTTGTTGTAATCTTCTTTATTTTGGCAGGAATTGGATTATTAATCGCCCTCGCGTCTGCTATATTATTTTTGATTGGAAACGATTGTGCTGGCGCTGTTGGTATAGTATCAACAATTGTGTCTATCGTTTTAAGCGCAATATCAATGGCATATACATATATTTCGGGAGTTCAGACTTTAACAACAATTAGAGATTTAAAAAGACAGAATGATGCCTTGGTAGAGGAAATTACCAACGAACGTAGCGAAGACAACTACAATGAAATCAGCGAAGAGAATGCTTTTGGGTAACACCATAAAAAAGTCATTACGGAAGTGATTCTGTAATGACTTTTTTTGTTGAAGCTACAAGCGAAAAGCGGAAGGCAAAACGCCTTCCGCTTATACACCGACACAAATTCTCTGTTAAGCACAACAGAGCAAAGCTCTCTGTCCTTTTTTCTGTCCGTAGGCATTATTCAATCTTATGCCGCGCCGCCGCGGGCGCGCCGATTTGTCACAGATATGCCGCGAACGTTTTTTGCCGTGATGCGCTTGCGCCGGCGATTATTTTTGCTGCATGGCGCGTCTGAGGCGCATGGTCTCCTTCATGCGCAGTTCGGTATTCAAAATCTTTTTGCGCAGTCTGATCGACTTGGGTGTGACCTCGATCAATTCATCGTCGGTGATGAACTCAATGGCCTCCTCCAGTGAGAAGATGACCGGCGGGGTCAGCAGCAGCTTTTCGTCGGCACCCTTCGAGCGGATGGCTGTCAGCTTCTTTTCATCGCAGGGATTGAGCGCAATATCGTCATTTTTGGGATTCTCGCCCACGATCATGCCCTCATAGACCTCGGTCTGGGGGCCGACAAACAGATTGCCGCGCTCCTGGCAGTGGAAGAGGCCGTAGCGTGTGGTAACACCGGCTTTAGAGGCCACCAACGCGCCGGTAAAGCGCATGGGGATCTCGCCGCGATAGGGCTGATAGCTGTCAAAAATGGTGTTGATCACACCCTCGCCGTGGGTGGCGGTCATAAACTCAGAGCGATAGCCAATCAGGCAGCGGGAGGGGATCAGATATTCAATACGGGTACGGTCACCGATCGGGTTCATTTCCAAAAGGTCACCCTTGCGCTGTCCCAGCTTTTCTACAACCGGGCCGACAAATTCCTGGGGAACATCCAGCAGTACCTTCTCAAAGGGCTCGCACTTGACGCCGTCAATATCACGGTAGAGCACGCGGGGGTTAGAGCAGCAAAGCTCATATCCCTCACGGCGCATATTTTCGATCAGGATCGAGAGATGCATTTCGCCGCGGCCCGCTACCTGGAACTCATCGGTGGTCTCGCCATCCGATACGCGCAGTGACATATCGCGTAAGGTTTCCCGGTAAAGCCGCTCACGGAGCTGGCGGGAGGTCACGAATTTGCCCTCCTTGCCGGCAAGCGGACTGGTGTTGACCGCAAAGGTCATTTCCATGGTGGGCTCACTGACCTTAACGAATTCCAGCGGCTCCACGCAGGCGGTGGAGGTCACGGTATCGCCGATCGAAATATCGCCGGCGCCCGAGAAGCAGACAATATCGCCCATTTTGGCGCTCTCTACCGGTACGCGGACCAGCCCGTCAATCTGATAGATCGAAACGATCTTGGTCATTTTGGGGGCGGCGTCAGAGTGATAGTTGCAGATCATGGCGGTCTGATTTTGCTTTAGGGTGCCGCGCTCAATACGGCCGATGCCAATGCGGCCCACATAGTCGTTATAGTCGATCGAGGAGACCAGTAGCTGTAGCTCGCCGTTCTCGTCACCCACGGGGCAGGGGATATAGTCCAGAACGGTATCAAAAAGAGGGGTCAGATCCACACCCTCCTCGTCCGCTGAGCGGGTGGCGGTGCCGGCACGGCCGGAGCAGTAAAGCATGGGGCTGTCCAACTGCTCGTCGGTGGCGTTCAGATCCATCAAAAGCTCCAGAATTTCATCCTCCACCTGGCCAAGGCGGGCGTCAGGCTTGTCGATCTTGTTGATGACCACAATGACACGGTGGTTCAGCTCTAGGGCACGCTGTAGGACAAAGCGGGTCTGGGGCATGGGTCCCTCGGCCGCGTCTACCAGCAAAATAACACCGTTGACCATTTTGAGGATGCGTTCTACCTCGCCGCCAAAGTCTGCGTGGCCGGGGGTATCGATGATGTTGATCTTCACATCCTTATAGTGCACGGCGGTGTTCTTGGCCAGAATGGTAATGCCGCGCTCCTTTTCAATGTCGCCCGAGTCCATCACGCGGGTTACCGTTTCCTGGTTTTCACGGTAGATGCCGCCTTGCTTTAGCATTTGGTCTACCAGCGTGGTCTTGCCGTGGTCAACGTGGGCGATGATTGCCACATTGCGCAGATCCTCTCTCAACATACTGCTTTACCTCACAATTTACAAATTTCTTCAAACAAACATATATTATATCACTTTTTTGCGTTTTTGCCAATAGGGAGAGCGACAATTTTTTTGAAAAACAAGATTTTTTTGTTGTTGTAATTGACGGGAAAAAGGCACCCGCGGCAATTGCTTGCCGCGGGTGCCTTTTTGCTTGTAGCCTTTAGGGCAGATCAACCGGCACTTGAAGTGGCGGTTGTGCTTTTTAAAAGAGATCGTGATCGGCGGCACCCTGTCAAAGCGGGCCCGCCCTGGCGGTTATGTGTCGGTTGGCTCCTTCTTTTTGCGTGGGCAACGCTTTTGCTGCTCTTTGTCACGCAGGATGCGGGCAAGATTTTTGGTGGCCAGCTTTAGCTCCACGGCGCTTTTGTCGGGGTTGGGGGTGATTTTTTTGGTGGGCTGCTTGCGGTTCATTTTTTGCTTCCTCCGTGGATTTGATACATGCCTATTATACCCTTAAAAAAGGCAACCGTCAACGGGTTCGGCAAAAAGTTACAAAACATTCGCAAATCTTACAATCTGGCCGAAGTGTAAGAAAACGCCAATTTCTTTGCCAATTTCTTTTGATTGGCGATTGACAAAAAAAGCGTTTTATGGTATAATGGCATTATCGTTAATGTGCGATCGAAACATATGGTTCGCACAGAAAGGAAACGCAATGAACGAAAAACTGTATTCCTTTATTTTGAACAAAAAACATAGGGCCTTCCGTCACGAGGTTGACCGGGATTTTGCCACCGCCTTTTCCGCCGCGGGAACCCCGTATGCCGAGCGGATCACGGCCCGGTTTGAAGAGCTGATGGCGGCACAGGAGCCCCATATTTTGGAAGGGGAGCAGATCGTGCTGCTTCGCACCACCGCAAAGACCCCCGATGTGCTGACCGAGGCGGAGTGGGAGGCTTATCGTGCCGAGCACGGCTATGTGCATGAGCTGGGATATACCTCTAATCTTTGCGGTGACTATGCCGGTATCATTGCCGCCGGTCTGGATGCGATCCGTGAAACCGCGGATGCCTATGGCAAGCGTGAGATCGACGCTATCTTTGCCCTTTGTGACCGTTACATTGCCGAGGCGGAACACCTGGGGCGGCATGATGTTGTGGAGGTGCTGCGGCAGATTCCTCACAAGGGTGCCAGGACCTTGCGTGAGGCGTTGCAGTTTTTCCGCATTCTGCATTTCTCGCTTTGGCTGGAGGGGTGCTATCACAATACGGTAGGTCGTTTTGACCAGTACATGTACCCCTATTTTGCGGGGGATCTTGCCACGGGGCGCCTCTCTGAGGCCGAAGCGGAGGCTTTGGTGGAGGATTTCTTCCTTTCCTTTAACAAGGATAGCGACCTTTACCCCGGTGTACAGCAGGGTGACAACGGCCAGAGCATGGTGCTGGGCGGCTGTAACGCCGCGGGGGAGGACTGCTTCAACGCGCTGTCCGCCATTTGCCTGCGTGCCAGCAAAAAGCTTTTGATGATCGACCCCAAGATCAATTTGCGTGTATCGAAAAAGACCCCCATCGAGGTCTATCGCCTGGGCAGCGAGCTGACCAAGGCCGGCCTTGGCTTTCCCCAGTACAGCAACGACGATGTGGTGATCCCCGCCCTGAAGGCGATGGGTTATGCCCACGAGGATGCCTGTGACTATGTGGTTGCCGCTTGTTGGGAGTTCATTATTCCCAAATACGGCTATGAAATTGTCAATGCCGGCGCGCTCAATTTCCCGGCTGTGGTCAGCAAGGTAATTGAGGAAAAGCTGCCCAACGCTATGAGTTTTGAGGGCTTTATGGAAGATGTGGATGCCGCCGTGAAGCGTGAGGCCACCGCTATGACCGCCATGAAATCGGCGGCGCCCTTCCTGCCCTCCCCCTTGATGGATCTGCTGATTACCGAGCGCCGTTACCGCAACTTCGGCTTCCACGGTACCGGTATCGCCTCCGCGGCGGATGCGTTGGCGGCGGTGAACACCCATGTTTTTGAGAAAAAGGATGTTACGGTCGAAAGACTGCTGGCCGGTCTTGCGAGTGACTTTGCCACCGACCCCGATTTGCTCCGCTTGCTTCGCTATGAATCCCCCAAAATGGGCTGCGATAACGATGCGGTTGACAGCCTGGCTGTCCGCCTATTGGATGACTATGCTGACGGCCTTGCCGGGCACAAAAACGCGTACGGCGGCATCTACCGCGCCGGTACCGGCACCGCCATGTATTATCTGTGGCACGCCGCTGAGGTGGGCGCCACCGCAGACGGACGCCGCCGCGGAGAGCCCTTCGGCACCAATTTCTCCCCCAATCTGTTCGCCAAGATCGACGGCCCGACCTCGGTGGTCCGCTCCTTTACCAAGCCGCACACCGATAGGGTGTGCAACGGCGGTCCGCTGACGCTGGAGTTTGCCGCCTCGATGTTCAAAGCGCCTGACAGCATTGATAAGCTGGCCGAGCTGGTACGCTTCTTCGTGCGCAAGGGCGGACATCAGCTACAGCTCAACGCCGTGAATGCCGACAAGATGAGGGCGGCGCAAATGCACCCAGAGCAGTACGCCCAATTGGTGGTGCGCATCTGGGGCTGGAGCGCGTATTTCGTGGAGCTGGATAAAGAGTATCAGGATCACGTCATCGCCCGTCAGGAATATACCGTTTGATCAAAAAGTATGCTAACGGGTCATATTTTCGACATCAAAGAGTTCTCGGTCAATGATGGTCCCGGCGTGCGCACCACTGTTTTTTTCAAGGGGTGTCCCTTGCGTTGCGTGTGGTGCCACAATCCTGAGGGGCTGGAGCCCGGCAGAGGCGTGTTGGTTCGCCAACGGGGCTGTCTGCAATGCGGCAGATGCCGGCAAGGCTGTGATCATCCGGATTGCAGGGGGCTTGAACGCTGTCTGCATGCCTGCCCGGCGGGACTGGTAGAGGAAATTGGCAAGGTGTGGGAGGTTGACGCCTTGGCCAAGCGCCTTTTGCGGGATGCGGATCTGTTTGAAAGCGCCGGCGGCGGTATAACGCTTTCCGGCGGGGAACCGCTGATGCAACACGCCTTTGCCGCCGCGCTTTTGCGAAAGCTGCCGGTGCACAAGGCCATCGAGACCTCCGGTTTTGCCAGCGCTGAGGTGTTTGACAAAATCATTGGTCTTGTGGACTACGTGATGATGGATATAAAATTGGCCGATGGAGAAGCCCATCGCCGCTATACCGGCGCGGATAACCGCCCGATCTTAGAGAATTTTAAGCGCTTGCGCCAAAGCGGCAAGCCTTATCTTGTCCGTGTGCCGCTGATTCCCGGCATTACCGATACTGAGAAAAATTTGCGGGAAATCGCTACCATTGTGGGGGATTCGCCGGTAGAACTGCTCCCGTATAACCGCATGGCGGGGGCAAAATACCCCTTGGTGGGGAAGACCTTCACCGATATGATAAAACAAGGCCAAAACAGCGAGATCGACCTTTCGCTGTTTCAAAACGCTACGCTGCGCAGTGACGCGCATTAAGGAGGAGCTATGAAAAAAGCAGTCATTTTTGATTTTAATGGCACTTTGTTTGCGGATTCCGACAAGCACCGTGAGGGCTGGAAACGCTTTTTGGCCAAGTACGGCTTGGACGTGGACGACGAGGAGCTGCGCACCCATTATCTGGGGCGTACGAATCCTTATATTCTCAAGCGCGTATTCGGCGAGGACCTTTCGCTCGAGTTGATCGCAGAGCGCACGCTGGAGAAGGAGGCCACCTACCGTCAATGCTGCATGGAGGATCCCGCCAGCTTCCACCTGATCGCGGGCGCTACTGCCTTTTTGGACTATCTGAAGGCGAGCGGCGTGGATTTCACCATCGCCACCGGCTCGGAATACTCCAACGTGGATTTCTATTTTGACAAGTTTGAGCTGGGCCGCTGGTTTGACCGCTCCCGCGTGGTACTGGATGACGGTAGCTTTCCCGGCAAGCCCGCCCCCGACGGCTATCTGCGTGCCGCCAAGGTGCTGGGGCGCGATCCTGCCGATTGCGTCGTGTTTGAGGATTCCATCTCCGGCGTGCGCGCCGCCCACGCGGCCGGCATCGGCAAGACCGTTGCCATTACCACCGAGGTCAGCGCCGAGCGGCTCATGTCCTATCCGGGCGTGGTGATCGCCGAGCCGGATTTTACCAACATGATCGAGATTTTTGAGGGGGTTCTTTCCCAATGATCCTGCAAAGCATCAACGTAGCGGTAAAAACCGCGGACGGTAACGAATTTTCGTTACATAAGGGCAAGGGCGGCGGCTATTCCTGCCGCTGGGCCGAGGCCAATGTGGGCTATACCGCGCTGGACGGTGGCTATGTGCTGTGGGCAAATGCCGGGCTGAAAAAGGAGACCGCGCGCTTTGACGCGCAGGATGCGATCACGCTGCGCTTTGCGCAAGGGAACGTCCCTTACCTTGCTTACTATATGCGCTGCTCCTATTGGTGCCGCCCCGCCTTTGGCGTGGATCTGACGGCGGTGCCGAAGCGCACGCAAGCGCTTCTTTATAAGGAGGGAAGCACCTGGCGCGTGCTCTGGTCGCTTTGCGGCGATGTGTTCAACTGCACCTTGCAGGGCGGCGAGCAGGGGCTGGAGGCGAAGATCGCCCCCTGGTCGGATGGCGAGGCTGTACTGGAGAAAATGCCTGTTTTACTGCATTTTTCCGGCAAAGAGCCCCACACGGTATTGGAAAAGACAGCAAAAGCCGCCGCAAAGCTGCTGAACGGCAGAGTGACTACGGTCTATGAAAAGCCATTCCCTGAACTGTTTGAATACCTGGGCTGGTGCTCCTGGGATGCTATGCGCGTTCACATCAGCGAGCAGGGCTTGTTGGTTAAGGTGGCAGAGCTCAAGGAAAAGGGCATCCCTGTGCGCTGGTGCATTCTGGACGATATGTGGGCCCACGTGAAGGGCATCAAGGGCTTGCCCGAGGAGATGACGACACACGATATGGTCAAGATCATGCACCAGAGCACCCTGCACGCGCTGGAGGCCGATCCCGACCGTTTTCCAAACGGCCTTGCGGGCGCCATCGAAAAGCTGCATAACGAGGGATTGCGGGTGGGCGTGTGGTATCCCACCACCGGCTACTGGAAGGGCGTTGACCCCGAGGGACCTCTTGCCGCCGAGCTTGCCGACATTCTGGAAATGCTCCCCAACGAAAACCTTCTGGTAAAGCCTAACGCCGAGGCGGCGAACCGCTTTCACAATGCGATACAGGATATGCTAAAGGATGCGGGCGCCGACTTCGTCAAGGTGGATAATCAGACCCATTATAAGAACAAATACAGCCCCGTACATCCGGTGGGTGTTGTGGCAAAGGCGGTTCAGAATGCCATCGAGGATGTGACCGAGGCGCATTTCGGTAACGCGCTGATCAACTGCATGGGTATGGGCAACGAAAGCATGTGGAACCGCCGCAAAAGTGCCGTTTCCCGTTGCTCGGGTGACTTTCAGCCCGAGAACCGTGAATGGTTTGCCAAGCACATCCAGCAATGCGCCTACAATTCCTTGTTCCAAGGTCAGTTCCATTACAGCGACTGGGATATGTGGTGGACCGATGACGAGCAGGCCCTGAAAAACAGTGTCTGCCGCGCCGTTTCCGGCGGACCCATTTATGTAAGTGATAAGATCGGACGCTCCCGCCCTGAGGCGCTAAAGCCGCTGTGCTTTGCCGACGGCCGGATCCTGCGTGCCGACGGGCAGGCCACCCCGATTGCGCGTTGCCTGCTGGAAAACCCCACCGTCTCTCACGCGCCGCTCTTTATTTTCAATAAGGCCAACGGCTGTGGCGTGGTGGCGGCCTTTAATATTCACGCCGAGAACCAAGCGCAGGAAGGGTGGCTGTCACCTGCCGACTTAAAGCTACCGGCGGGCCGCTATCTGGTACGTGAGCAGCTGCGTGGCGAGACCCGCGTGCTGGAAAAGGGAGAAACGCTTTCGGTGTCTCTTGCCGATAACGACGCTTTCGCGTTGTATATCTTCTATTCGCTCAAGGGGAATGTTACCCCTCTTGGCCGTGTGGATAAATTCATTTCCCCCAAGGCCTTGCTCGGTCGCAATGCCAAGGGTGTCAAGCTCTATGAGGGCGGCCCCGTGGCCTTTGTCGGTGTGGATTTCATCGCCACCAACAAGCGTGAGCGCGTAGAAGGCGAAAAAATGGGTAATATAACGGTTTTCGCACTGGAAAAGGATGAGACCGCAATCCGTTATTTGCAGTAAAATCAATACCGTTTCGGTACTATTTTAAAGGAGAGTGTAAAGATGAAAAAACTGTACGCGATGCTCCCCGAGGAGCTTGGCACCATCAATCCCGATATTTACGGGCATTTTTCCGAGCATATCGGCGGCGTGTTCTACGACGGCCTGTGGGTCGGTGAAGACTCTGATGTCCCCAACATCAAGGGCTTTCGTAAGGATGCCATTGAAAAGCTGCGCGCCATCAACATTCCGGTGCTCCGTTGGCCGGGCGGTTGCTTTGCCGAGGTCTACAACTGGCGCGACGGCATCGGCCCCCGCGATCAGCGCCCCGTGCGCCACAACTGGTGGGATTATGAGGACGGCCGCTTGGAGAGCAATCAGGTGGGTACGCACGAATTCATTGACCTGTGCCGTCTGATCGGCGCCGAGCCTTATTTTGCCGCCAATATCACCTCGATGACCCCGATGGACATTCGCGACTGGATGGATTACTGCAACTCTCCCCGCGGTACCACGACTCTCGCGCTGGAGCGTGAAAAGAACGGCTCGCCCGAGCCCTTCAACGTCAAGTACTGGGGCGTTGGCAACGAGACCTGGGGTGGCGGCGGTGAGATGACCCCCGAGGTCTACGCGCACGAGTACCGCAAGTACGCCGCCGTGCTCTATAACCTGACCCGCTTTATGGGCGGTGAGCTGTTCGTATCCGGTGCCAACGGTATGGACGGCGATGATTGGACCAAGCGTTGCCTTGGTGAGCTGCGCAAGGTACATTACAGTAAGATGGCGGGCTATACTCTCCACTACTACTGCGGCGGCATGGAGTGCCGTGGCTTTAACAGCGATGAGTGGTACGAGCAAATGCGCCGTGCCGACAAGATGCAGCAGGTCATTGACAAGGCCTGGGGCTTTATCGTGGGCTACGGCATGCAGGCAGAGGCGAAGCTCGTTATCGACGAGTGGGGCGCCTGGCACAGACGCGGCAGGCCCTCGCAGGGCGGTAGCGGCCCCTCGAACGGTATGAATCTGTACGAGCAGCAGTGTACCATGCGTGACGCGCTGGTTGTGGGCTGGAACCTGAATATGTTCAATAACAACTGCGATAAGATCCGTATGACCAACGTGGCACAGCTGATGAATAACATCCAGAGCCTGTTCCTGGCCGGTGGCGAGCATTGCATTACCACCCCCGCCTATCATGTGTTTGATATGTTCAAGGGGCACATGGGTGGCACCGCGATCCGCACCGCCATTGACAATCCCTCCATTACCTACAAGTCCCCCAAGGACGGCCAGAACAAGGAGGTCAAGCAGTTCACCACCTCTGCCAGCGTCAAGGACGGCGTGATGACCCTGACGTTGACCAACGCAAGCCTGAAAAAGGACGAGACCATCAGCCTGGAGATCGTTGGTGGCAAGGCCGCGGGTGATGCTAAGGTAACGGTGCTCCACGCCGAGAACCCCGACACGGTCAATACCTTTGAAGAGCCTGACAAGGTTGTGCCCGCCGCGGCTGTGGAAATGCCCCTGCGCTACATCAAGGTGCCCCGTGCCAGCGTGGTGACCGTTGAGGTGAAACTGGCATAACGGTATCGAAAAACGCATGTTTTTTGCCACAAAAAAGCCGACAGCCATGCATGGCTGTCGGTCTTTTTTTAATCTTTCCGTTCGAAAATGTAGTCCAATGTTACACCGTAGTGGTCTGCCAGCTTCAGCAAATGCTCCAAGGGGATGTTTTGATAACCCCGCTCATATCGGGAGTATACTGTTTGCTTGATGCCCAGCAGATTGGCAATATCTGTTTGTGTCAGGTCGTGATCCTCGCGTAGATCTCGTAATCTCCTTAAATACATCTTTTTTTCTCCGTAGTACATAGTGGTACTATTGACAATACCATAAAAATGTGATAAAATCACATATTAGTACCAAAGAGTGCTAAAAGGAGGTGGAAAAGCTTATGGACGAGGAAATCCGCTTGTTTTGCCGAAATGTTAAGTTGTTGCGTGAACGGTATGATTTAACATTAGCAGAGATGGCAGAGAGGTTGGGCGTTTCTGAAAAAGAGGTGATGATGCTTGAACAAGGTGTGATACCCGAGGAAACGACCGTTGAAATCGTTATGCGGATCGATAAATGCTTCGGTATTTCTCCCAAGGCACAATTCGAGCCTTGAGGAGAAGATAGCGCATCAAAAGGCTCTGCGGGCACGCAGAGCCTTTTGAATGTTTTAAAACTCCAGCTCCATACCGTCCTTTGCCACGATCATGCCAAGCTCGGTGAGCAGGCCGTAATCACCCTTTTTCAAAGCGTCGTAGGGCGGAACACCGATATGATCGGCGATCAGGGTCGCATCTCTGGGGAGTACGCCGTTTTCGCGCATGGCGGTGAGCAGCAAACGCAGCATGGGGATGGTGTTGTGCTCGGCGATGCGGAAGTTACCGGGCAGCTCGCCAACGGTGGCCTCTAAGATCATCGCGGTGAAGACAATGCGCTTTCTGTAGAGGTACTGCCAGGTCTCACAGCGGAACCAACCACCGTCACAGCCGTAGAACAGTACCTGCTCGCTCTTTTCGAAAATGTAATGCACGGGCTGCTCGTCGGGGCCTGCCACGTGGTTGGCGGGGAGCGCGGTCACCTTCATGCCGGCGGCCTCAAAGATCTGCATATTCTTGACGGTGCAAAGATTGATCCTTGCAGCCTCCTCGTCAGTCAGGCGCAGATAAGGGACGGCGCTCTCGTGGCACCAGAAATTGATCTTTTGCGTTGCCGCGTCGGCATACTGCATCAGGGTCGCCTTGCAGTAGTGGTCGCCGTGGGTGTGGGACAGAAAAATGTCGGTCACGGCAGCGGTGTCAACGCCCAACTCAGTGGCGTAGTCAAAGGATTGGAGCGCCACATCCACCAGCACGGTGCCCTCCAGCAGCAGAGAGGAGCAGCGGCGCTGACCGGGCTTGATCTCAGCATTGGGGGTTTTGATGGCACCGGCGGCACCGGTTCCGAGAAATAAAAGCTTCATGTTTTCGCCTCCTTAATAGGTTCTACCTGCATTATAGCATAACAAAAAATGAAAATCAATCATTATTCTTGCTTTTTAGGTAAAAGCATGCTACAATGATTTTATCAACCGAAAGGAGTTAAGCATGGATATTCAACAATATATGAAGCTTGAGGGCGAGCGGCCTTTGGATAGCATTGCGCAAAACGGCGGATTTTGCGGTATCTTTCGCAAAATTGCCTGCATTGGAGACAGCCTTTCCTCAGGTGAGTTTCAATCCTATGAAAACGATACGCACGGTTATCACGATTTCTATGACTACTCTTGGGGGCAGTACATGGCAAGAGACACGGGATCTACCGTTTACAACTTTTCAAAGGGCGGCATGACTGCTAAGGAATACGATCGGTTTGCGCGCGATAAGGGCTTTTTTGATGATCAATATAAGAGCCAGGCTTACATCATTGCGCTGGGTGTAAACGACGTTTCCCGTGTACTGAAGGGGGAGCTGGAGTTTGGCGAATTGTCTGATGTGGATCTCACCGATTATGCCAAAAATCGTGGCACGTTTGTGGGCTATTATGCCAAAATCATTGCCAAATACCAAGCCATTCAGCCCAAAGCCAAGTTCTTTTTGGTCACTGCGCCCCGTGATGGCAGTGAGAGCGAGCGGCAGACCTATTATGACAAGCACGCCGAAGTTTTGCGCGGATTGGCGGAAATGTTCCCCAACTGCTATGTGATCGACCTGCGTCAATATGCCCCGGTGTATGACGCGGAATTCAAAAGGAATTTCTTTCTCTCCGGCCATATGAACGCCGCCGGCTATCGCCTGACCGCCTTGATGATCGAGAGCTATATTGACTATTTGATCCGCCACAATCCGGAGGATTTTACTCAGGTCAGCTTCATCGGTACCCCCTACCACAACGCCAACGCCAAGTGGTAAGACGGGAGCGGTTCAAACACCCAAAAAGAGGCTGTCCCAAACGCTTTGCGTTTGGGACAGCCTCTTTTTGATAGCGCGTCAAAGGCTATTCTGATTTTTGTCCTTGATGTAGGCCAGCAGCTCGTCCGGGAAGTTGACGGTCATGCCGTCGGCACCGGCATCAAAGACAGCCTTCATATGATCGCGGTTCACCCCCCAGGCGCGGACGTTAAAGCCGGCGGCGTGCCATTCACGCACACGCTCGGCGGTTATCAGGTCGGCTGGCGGACAGAGCTCGTCGCCGCCGATGGCCGCCAATGCCGCAAGGGTATCGTCGGTTACCTCCTTGACCAGCCAGCCCACACGGAATTCGGGCGCAAGCTGCTTGAACGCCTTGATGTCATCGAAGCGGAAGGAGGTTACAAAGGTTTTTTTGCGCATGTCAAAGCGTCGCAGGAGTGCGGCTACATCCGCCCCGATCTCCTGTTGCTTGAGCTCGATGGCAAAGGAGATGTCGCGGTGGGCGAAATGCGTGAGAAAATCCTCAAAGGCCACAATCTTATCGGTGAGGCCGTTTTTGCTTACATGCAGTTCTTGTAGCTCCGCGAAGGTCATCTCCTCCACAGGGGTATCAAGCCCCTCGCCGCACATCCTGGCGGGGGTGGCGTCGTGATGGAGGATCAGCACGCCATCCTTGGTGCGGCGCACATCGGTCTCAATGCCGTTCGCCCCCATAAAAATGCCGGTGTAAAAGGCAAGCATGGTGTTTTCAGGGGCATATTCACTGGCGCCCCGGTGAGCGTAAGTTACAAAGTGCTCGCGGTTTTCTGCCGCCAGATGCTTCCACAGCTTTGGTTCCAATGTGTCCAGAAAGCGCAGCCAGATGCCGTTGCTTTCATCCACAAAAGGATTGACGGCAGGATTTTCTTTGAGTAATGCGGCATTTTCTCGGGTGTGATTTTGCCCCGCGTGGTTGCCCACAAACAGATCCACATGCTCCTTTTTCAGCTGTTCGATCGAGGTAAGAAAGTGTTTTCGCATCGAAAAAGGCACGTCGTATTTTTGCAGGTAGTGGCGCATGAGCTGAGGTGTCCCCGCGCCGCCGAACATGCCGCAGCGCAGTCGCTTACCCTTTTCCTCTACATAAAAGAAGAAGGAATAGGTGCCCTCGGTATGCCCGGGGGTATGCTTGCAAAGGACCTCGGTCTCCCCCAGCTTTACCGTCATGCCGTCGGTGTAGTAGACGTCGGGGGTAAAGCCCTTGATGTATTTGACGTCTTCTCTGGCAAGGTAGGTCTTGGCGCCGGTCAGTGCCACCAGCTTGGCGGTGGCGTCGGTGTGATCGTAATGACCGTGGGAGTGCAGAATGATCTTGACCTCCCGGATGTCAAAGCCAAGCTCGGCTACCGCGTCTAAAATCGTTTCGTAATTATCCTCATAGCCGGTGTCGATCAGCATCAGGCCCGCGGTTGTGACAAGCAAATGGCAGGAGGCCTTTTGCGTTCCTACAAAGTAAAGGTTGCCCGCCATGCGAAAGGGCGCGATGTCTGATAGTGCCATTTTTGCTCTCCTTTTGTTGAAAAATGAAAAATAACGGTTTCGAAATTAAAATATTTTTTGCTAAAATTAGAAAATCGGCTCGGTTTTTTGGAAATGCGCTTTTCTTGGTACCGCGCCGTCAAATGTCCGCGTCTTTGATATACTGGCTGCCGTGCTCGGCGATAAAGACCTTGCGTTCGGCAAGATTGTCACCCATGAGCACGTCAAACATATATTCTGTACGCTCCACGTCGGCGGGCTCTACAGAAATCAAGCGTCTGGTGGCCGGGTTCATGGTGGTCTGCCACATCATCTCAGGCTCGTTTTCGCCAAGACCCTTTGAGCGTTGCAGGGTGTATTTCTTGCCTTCCAGCTTTTTCAGGATCTCCGCTTTCTCAAACTCGTCATAAGCGAAAAAGGTTTCGTCCTTGGTGGTGATCTCAAACAGCGGCGATTCGGCGATGAAAACCTTTTTTTCTCTGAGCAGGGTGGGCAGCAGACGGTAAAACAGGGTCAGGAGCAGGGTTCTGATCTGAAAGCCATCCTCGTCCGCGTCGGTACAAATGATGATTTTAGACCAACGGAGCTGGCTCAGATCAAATTGATTCATGTCCGCCTTGACCTTGGTTTTGCCGTCTATTTCCACGCCGCACCCGATCACGCGAAGCAGATCGGTGATGATTTCGCTTTTGAAAATGCGCTCGTAGGAGGCCTTGACACAGTTCAGCGTCTTACCGCGAACCGGAATGATCGCCTGGAATTCGGCAGAGCGCCCCTGTTTACAGGAGGACAAAGCGGAATCGCCCTCCACGATATACAGCTCACGGACATCCGGGTCCTTTGAGCGGCAGCTGACAAATTTTTCCACACGGTTGGCAATGTCAATGCTGCCGGTCAGCTTCTTTTTGATATTCAGGCGGGTGGTTTCCGCGTTTTCACGGCTGCGCTTGTTGATCAGTACCTGATTGCAGAAGGTCTCCGCCTCGGTGGGATGCTCGGTGAAATAGATCTGCAGGTTTTCACGGATAAATTTGTTGAGCGCGTCGTAGATAAAGGTGTTGGTGATCGACTTTTTGGTTTGGTTCTCGTAAGAGGTCATGGTCGAAAAGCTGTTGATCACCAAAAGCAAGCAGTCGGCCACATCCTGAAAGGTGATTTTATCCTCCTTTTTGGTGTATTTGCCGGCGTTTTTCAGATAGCTGTCAACGGCAAATACAAAAGCGGATTTTACAGCCTTATCAGGGGAGCCGCCATGCTCCAGATAGCTGGAGTTGTGGTAGTATTCAAGGCGGGGCTCTGTGTTGGTGACACAGAAGGAAACGTCCGCCTTTAGCTTATAGTCATCCTTGTCGGCACGGTCACGGCCAACGGTTTCCAGATGCCACAGCACAGGCTCGATGGCCTGGGTGCCCTTGGCACACTCTACCACATAGTCGGCGATGCCGTTTTGATAGATGAAGTTTTCCTCCGTGAAGCTGCCGTTTTCCTGCTCCAGGCGCAATATGAAATTGATCCCCGGATTGACCACCGCCTGACGGTGCATGGTGGCGCGGAAATTCTCGTGGGGGATTTTAATATCGGTAAAGACCTCAATATCCGGTCTCCAATGAATGACAGTGCCGGTGCGGCGCTCTTTTTTCTCTAAAGGGCGGCTCTCCAGCTCGGTTTTGGGCTCACCCTTGGCAAAGGAAATGGTATGAACCTGGTTGCCGTCATAGGAGGAAACGTGCATGAATTCAGAGGAGTATTGGGTAGCGCAGGCGCCAAGACCGTTGAGGCCCAGCGAATATTCATAGGCGCCGCCGCCCTTGTTGTTGTCATATTTGCCGCCGGCATAGAGCTCACAGTAAATGAGATCCCAGTTCCAACGCTTCTCCTTTTCGTTATATCCCAGCGGTACACCTCTGCCGCGGTCGTCAACCTGAATAGAGTAGTCACGGTAAGCGGTAACGGTGATCACATTACCGTGCCCCTCACGTGCCTCATCCACCGAGTTGGAAAGTATTTCAAAAAAGGAATGCTCACAGCCCTCCAGACCGTCCGAGCCGAAGATAACGCCCGGGCGCTTGCGCACACGGTCGGCACCCTTTAGCGCGGTGATGCTGGCGTTGCCGTATGATTTGGATGAATTTTTTGCAGCCATCCATAGGCCTCCTTATCGTCTATTTTGTGTCTTACTATCAGTTTATTATACCATATCTTGTGGATTTTGTAAAGTGGAGCGGTCATTTTTTTGAATAAAAAGCAAAAAAATTACGATAATGCTTGCACCAAAGGGAAAGAAGCGGTATAATATAATATGGATAATCTTGTGCCCAAACGAGGTGTCCGCATGAAAAACGACTATCAAGACAGAAGCGTTGCAGTGCTTGGCTTTGGCCGTTCCGGCAGGGCGGCAACCGATTTTTTGCTTCAAAAAGGGGCAAAGGTCACCGTCTATACCGAAAGCGAGCCGGACCCTGCCCAGGCGTCTAAAGCGGCAGCAAACGGCGCGGCGTTTCGCGTCGGTCGCTTTCCGGAAGTGTTTTTGCAGGAGCTGCTGGTGCGCTCGCCGATCCTGCGCCCCGATCTGCCGCCCATTGTGGCATCCTTGCGCCGCGGCGCTGTGCTGACCTCTGAGACCGAGCTGTTTTTTGCCCATAGCAAAGCGCGGATCATTGGTGTGACCGGCAGTGATGGCAAAACCACCACGTCAAATCTGATCGCCCTGCTTTTGCGTGGGGCAGGGCATTCTGTTTATTTGGGGGGCAATAACGGCACGCCGCTTTTGCCTGTGGCGGAAAGGATGCGATCCACCGACTTTGCGGTGGTGGAATTGTCCAGCTTTCAGCTCATGACCTTGCGAAAATCCCCCCTCATCGGGGTGATCACCAATATCACGCCCAATCATCTGAATTGGCACCGTGATATGGGGGAATATATTACTGCAAAGCGCAAAATAGCCGGGGACGGTATGCGTTTTCTGGCTTATAACAGCGACTGCCCCACCACGGCACAGGCAATCCGGCAGCTATCGGTACCCACGGTAGCATTTGCCGTGCGAGGGGAAAATATGATGTTAACCGAAGGCGGCAAAACCGATACCGTTTTGGCACCAAAGCGGTTTTCCTTGCCCGGGCGGCACAATTTGGAAAATTTAGCCGCCGCCTATGCCGCCGCGCGGCCGTTTGTCACCCTGGACGACATGGATCGGGCGGTGGCGGATTTTCATGGCGTGCCGCATCGCTTGCAGTATGTGGATACCGTTGGCGGTGTGCGGTTTTATAATAGCTCGATTGATACCACCCCCACACGCACGGCCGCCGCGCTGGCGGCGCTGGGCGGCCGTCCGATCGTGATCGCGGGCGGGAGGGGAAAGGGTGTTTCCTTTGCTCCGTTGGCAGAGGTGATGGCAAGCCGCGCCAGCGCGGTCTGCCTTTACGGAGAAGCGGCCGAGGAAATGGCCGCGGCCATGGGGGCGCATGTGGTGACCCATCGCTTTCAAGCCTTTGAGGCCGCCTTTTACGCCGCGGCGAAAATGGCCAACAGGGGTGAGACGGTCCTGCTGTCACCCGCTTGCACCGCCTTTGATCAATTCCGGGATTTTGAACACCGTGGCCGGGTGTTTTGCGATCTGGTGCGCCAACTAAAGAAAGAGACAATGCCGTCTTGACGGCTTCGTTGTTACAAAGAAAGGAAGATACGGTTTGGAACTTCGTGAACTGATCCCCGCCATGGCGGGGCTGATGAGCATCACCGGGTACGAGACCTATGATGCCGAAAAGCTAACTGCGATGACGCAGGGGTTTGATGAGGCACTGACCGACGCTGTGGGCAATCGGATTTTCATCCGCCGTTGCGGGCGGCAGAACGCCCCCAAGATTTTGATTGATACCCACTTTGACGAAATCGGCCTGTATGTGTCTGATATTCGGGAGGGGGGCTTTCTCAAGGTGGTGCCGATCGGCGGCCTTGACGGGCGGACCCTGCCCTCTGCCGACGTGAAAATTTACGGCAAGCAGGTGTTGGAAGGCGTGATCGCCTCTACGCCCCCCCATTTAAAGGAAAGGGACACCAAAGAGGAGGTGAGCCCGGCGGAGGAGCTGCTGATTGATACCGGTTATCCCACGCAGGAGCTAAAAGAGCTGGTGCGTGTTGGCACGCCGGTGGGCTTTGCCCCCCGGTATCAGTGGCTGCAAAACGACCGTCTGATCGGCAAGGGACTGGATAACAAGGCGTGCTGCGCCATCGCGGCCCACGCCCTGCGTGAAATTCCGGCACAGGCGCTGGCGGGAGATGTTTATCTGGTTTTTGCGGTGCATGAGGAGACTGACCCCGTGGGCGGCACCGCGGTAGGCGGCTTTGCCATCGAGCCGGATTACGCGATGGTGATAGACGTGAATATCGCTCACGCGCCGGGCAGTAAGGAGAGCCAGACAGTGGAAATGGGCAAGGGCCCCTCGCTTTGCCGCAGCGCGATAACCGATCGCGCGCTGACCAAGATGACCGAGGCGCTTTGCGCCGAAAAGGAGATCCCGTGGCAGCGCTGCGTGGATGCCACCTCTACCGGAACCGATACCGTTGCGCTGCATTTGGTTGGAAAAGGGATTCCCGTGGTTGATGTGGGCTTGCCGCTTCGCGCCATGCACACCTATGTGGAAATGCTGGATATGCGGGATGCGGAGGACTTGGCGCGATTGGTACAAGCCTTTGTGTGTGACAAAAAGATCGGGGAGGTGTTTGCGTGAAAAGCGGCGTTGAGCTGATCGAAAAATTGGCGCTTTGCTTTGGCCCCTGCGCTTGTGAGGGGGAAGTGGAGCAGGCCATCCGTGAGGAGCTGGCACAGAGCCGTGCCACGCTTTCCACCGACCGCATGGGCAACCTGACCGCGCATCTGGCGGGGCCGGAGGGGGCCCCCCGCATCATGCTGTCCGCTCATATGGACGAGGTCGGCTTTATGATCACCTATATTGAAAAAGAAGGCTTTCTCCGGTTTGATACGGTGGGGGGCATTGACCGCGCGGTGATCTCGGGCAGAGCGGTTCTGCTGGGCGACGAGACAAAGCGGATCCCCGGCGTGATCGCGGCCAAGGGCATCCACCAACAAACCGCGAAAGAGCGCAAGGCGCTCCCCGAGCTGAGCGATCTTTATATTGATATTGGCACCAAAAGCAGAGAGGAAACCGAAAAAGTGCTGGAACGGGGTGACTTTGGCGTGTTTGACACTCGCTTTGCCCGCTTTGGCAAGGAGGGCGCTTATATCAAATGCAAGGCGCTGGACGATCGCCTGGGCTGTGCTGTTTTGATCGAGGTCTTGCGCGCGGTGGAGGAGAAGGCGTTGCCGCTGGATCTCTGGTTTTGCTTTACGGTGCGTGAGGAGATTGGCAAATCCGGTGCCGGCGTGACCGCCAATCGACTCCAACCGGACTTTGGCATTATTGTAGAGACCACCGCCATTGCCGATGTGGCAGACGTAGAGCCCGCCCGCCGGGTAGCGACAGTGGGGGAGGGCGGCGTGCTTTCGCTGCTTGACCGTTCTACCGTTTATGATCGGGCGCTCATCGACTTTGCCCTGGAAACGGGTGCGAAATACGCAGTTCCGGTACAGGTCAAGCGCTATGTTTCGGGCGGTAATGACGCGGCCCACGTTCAGCGAAGCGGCGCGGGTGTGCGCTGTATGGCGCTTTCCGCCGCCACCCGCTATCTCCATGCACCGGTTTCGGTGGCTGCCGTGCGGGATTATGAAAATATGATCGGTTTGCTGACCCATATGCTGACCGACTGGAAAGAGGAACTCAAATGATACGAACCCTAAAGAAAATGCTGCCCGCGACCCCATCTGTTTCGGGGCGAGAGGGCGGCGCGCGAGAGATCATTGCCGGTGTGATGCGCCCTTTGTGTGACGAGGTGCGCGCCGACCCCATGGGCAATCTCATCTGCCTGAAAAAGGGCAGTGCCGCCAGCCCCCGTAAGGTGATGCTTTGCGCGCATATGGATGAGATCGGCTTTATTGTGAATTTTATTGAAGAGAATGGCTACCTGCGCGTGGCCCCCATCGGCGGCATTTCTTATACTGCCGCCGCCTTTACCGAGGTCGTGTTTGAAACAGGCGTGAGGGGCGTGCTGGTGCCCGAGGCCGATCTGCCCGCCAAGGAGGCGCCCAAGGCGGAGAAATGCTATGTGGATATTGGCGCTACCTCCCGCCGCGAGGCGGAGCGCCGCGTGAAAATTGGCGATTGCTGCGCCCTGACCTCCCGCTTGACACGGCTGAACGCCAACCGTGTGGCAGGCCGCCCCTTGGACGACCGCGTCGGCTGTGCTTGCCTTATCCAGATCGCCAAGGCGCTTACCGCGCCTGCCGATGATATTTACTATGTCTTCTCGGTGCAGGAGGAGGTGGGCTGCCGCGGCGCCAAAACCGCCGCCTTTGCCATTGGTGCCGATCTGGCGCTGGTCTATGATGTGACCGGCACCGGGGATGAGCAGGGCAGTAAGCCGATGGCGGTGAAGCTGGGCGAGGGGGTTGCCGTTAAGATCAAGGACCGTTCGGTGATCTGTGACCGCGCGCTGGTGGACGAGCTGTTGGATCTGGCAAAAGCCAACAAAATCCCCGCGCAATGCGAGATCCTGACCTATGGCGGTACCGATACCTCCGCCATTCAAATGACCGGCTTTGGTTGCCGCGCGGGTGCCCTTTCGATTCCCACCCGCTATATTCACTCGGGTGTAGAGATGATCGACCTGCGTGACGCGCAAAACGCGGTGCGGCTGACGGTGGCATATTTGGGAGGTAGCAAATGATCGCTTTTTCTAAAGAATTACTGGCGCTGGCCGATCGGGCGGAGGCGGCCCTTGCCAATGAGTTTGCCCGTATCGCGAGCGTTTCGCAGGAAAATACCGCCCGCGTGATGGCCGCCTTTGCCGAGCATCGCGTAGACGCCGCTTGCTTTGCTCCTACCACCGGTTACGGCTACGATGACCGCGGCAGAGTGGTATTGGATCGGATTTTTGCCGACGTGATGGGTGCCGAGGCCGCGTTTGTCCGCCATAGCATCGTCAATGGCACCCACGCGCTGACCATCGGCCTGTTTGGCCTGCTGCGCACCGGCGACATGTTGCTGTCGCTGACCGGTAAGCCTTATGATACGCTCGAGGAGGTCATCGGCATTTCCGGCACGCCGGGCAACGGCTCGCTGGCCGATTACGGCGTTGACTACCGGGGCGTTGAGATGCTTGACGGCAAGCGCATTGATTATGAGGCGGTGGGTAACATTCTGCGCTCTCCGGACGGTGAGCGCGTAAAGGTCTGCTTTATTCAACGCTCCAAGGGCTATCTCAACCGCAAGACCCTGACAGTGGACGAGATCGGGGAGGCGGTGCGCTTTGTCAAAGCCATCCGCCCTGAGGTCTTTGTGGTGGTCGACAACTGCTATGGCGAATTTACCGAAACCAAAGAGCCCCCCGCGGTGGGCGCGGATCTGGCCATTGGCTCGCTGATCAAAAATCCGGGCGGCGGCATGGCCGAGACCGGCGGCTATCTGGCCGGCACTGCCAAAGCGGTGGAGCTTTGCTCCTATCGCCTCACTTGCCCGGGCATCGGCTTGGAGGTGGGCGCTACATTGGGGCAGAACAAGCACATTTTCCGTGGCCTTTTCTATGCCCCGCATACCGTGGCTGAGGCGCTTAAAACCGCGCATTTCGCCGCTTACATCTTTCAGGCCCTCGGCTACACCGTAGAGCCCGCCCCCGAGGGGCCGCGTTCGGATATTATTCAAACAGTGATTACCGGGTCGGCCGAGGGGCTGTGCGCCTTCTGCCGCGGCATTCAGGCCGGCTCCCCGGTGGATGCCTATGTAACCCCCGAGCCCTGGGCCATGCCCGGCTATCGGGATCAGGTGATCATGGCGGCCGGTACCTTTGTGCAGGGCGCCTCGATCGAGCTGTCAGCCGACGGGCCGCTACGCCCCCCCTATACCGCCTTTTTTCAGGGCGGCCTGACCTTTGAAAGCGGTCGGATCGGTGTGCTGTCCGCCGCCGCGGAAATGTTGCGTTGCTTAAACTAAGAAAGAGGGAAGAAAAATGAAAAAGATTTTTGTCAAGGTAACTTTAACGCTGCTGGTGCTACTGATGGTCTGTGCGGCGGTTTCCTGTAAACGGGATGACCCGACGCCTGACGGTATGCAGAATGTTTCTGCCGCGAACAGCGATGCGTTCTATCATCTCTACGTGCCGGAAAACTGGATTTCTCAGACTTCTGCCGGCATTTCCGGTGCCCGTGTTTCCAACACCGATACCTCTAACGTCACGGTGACGATGTATTTTCCGGATGTGGAAATGACCCCTGCCGAGTACTGGGAAAACCGTTGCGCGCCCTCCTATGGCAAGGTCCTCTCTGAGCTGGAGGTGATCGCGGAAAGCTGTATCGACACCAAGCTTGGCGGTCTGGATGCCAGACAGTATGTGTTCAAGGGCTTGCTGGACGGTGTCAGCTATCAGTTCTTGCAGATCATTGTTGTCAAGGGCAATGTGCTCTATACCCTGACCTATACCGCAACCGCTGAAAATTATGACAAGCATCTGGAAACGGTGGAAAGCATCCGTTCCAACTTTACTTTCGCGTAAGAGATGAATATTTATTTAGATAACAGCGCGACCACCGCGCTTTGTACCGAGGCCAAGGCGGCAATGACGGCGGCGATGGAGGTGTTTGGCAACCCCTCCTCGCTTCATGAGGTGGGGCAGAAAAGCGCCGCTTTGCTGCGGGAGTCCAGAGAAGCTGTGGCAATGGCGCTTGGTGAACGCTATATAAAGGAAGGTCAATTGATCTTTACCGGCTCGGGCACCGAGGCAACTGTCCTTGCCCTGCTTGGCACGGCGCACGCCAAAGAGCGCCGTGAGGCAAAAACAATTTTAACCACCGATTCTGAGCACCCGTCTGTAGAAAACAACCTGCGCCTTTTGGAAAAAGAGGGCTTTCGGGTCATCCGCGTCCCCACCCGTGGGGGGGCTTTGGATATGGATGGTGTCCTTGCCCATTGCGATAAGCAGCTGTTCATGGTCTCGATGATGCTGGTCAATAACGAGACCGGCGCCCGGTATCCGGTCGAACAGGTTTTTGCCGCCGCCAAGCGCGCGAACCCCGACTGCATCTGTCATTGCGATGCGGTGCAGGGCTTTCTCAAGGTGCCGATGACAGTGAAAAATCTCGGCGCCGATCTCATCACCGTCAGCGCCCATAAAATTCACGGCCCCAAAGGCGTCGGCGCCCTTTATATCGCCCCCCACATCCTGAAAAAACGTGCCATTTCCCCGATTTTGGCAGGGGGTGGACAGGAGTTTGGCCTTCGTTCCGGTACCGAAAATATCATCGGCATCGCCGGCTTTGCCGCCGCCGCGAAAGCGGGTCATCAGAGGGTGGGGCAGGATGTCGCGCGCATGGCATCGCTTTCACAAGCGTTGATTGACGGTCTTGCCGGCAGTGAGATCCGGGTCAATCTCCCCCCAAAGCGGGCGCCGCATATTGTCAATATCACCCTGCCGCAGATCAAAAGCGAGACCATGCTCCACTTCCTTTCGGGCAAGGGGATCTCGGTCTCCAGCGGCTCGGCCTGCTCCTCTCACGCCAAAAATCCCAGCGGCACACTGCTGGCCTTTGGCCTTGCCGCCGCCCAGGCGGATTGCTCGCTTCGCGTGAGCTTCTGCCCGACCAACACCGAGGCGGATGCAGAGGCGTTGCTCGCGGCACTTGACGAGGGGTGTAAAAATCTTATTCGCGTTCGCAGATAGATCATGACCGCCGCTTGAAGTGGTGTAAAAATGAAATTTGATAAAAATTTCCACCTAAAAGCCGCCTTGCCATCAAAAAAGTGATGGCAAGGCGGCTTTTAAATGAAATACCCCCGCGGGGGATATTTTTCTGTCCCGGTAAATGATCGTTTGCACTCATATCTTCTCTTGCTGGCTCATAGAATGTAGCGATACCGACAGAAAGCGGAGGAGAAAGATATGGCAGAACATTCGATCTACCGGGATATTGCCGAGCGGACCGGTGGCGACATTTATATCGGCGTGGTGGGACCCGTCCGTAGCGGTAAATCCACCTTTATCACACGCTTCATGCAGGAGCTGGTGCTCCCCAATATGGAGGAGAGCGCCGCCAAGGAACGGGCCAGAGATGAAATGCCCCAAAGCGCCGCGGGGAAAACCGTGATGACGACCGAGCCCAAATTCGTACCCGATGAGGGGGTATCGCTGACCTTAGAGGGCGGTATTGCCATGCGGGTGAAAATGATCGACTGTGTGGGCTACATGATTCCCGAGGCCATGGGCGGCGAGGAGAATGGCGAGGTCAGATTGGTACATACCCCGTGGTCAGAGGAGCCGATGCCATTTCCGCAAGCGGCCGAGTACGGCACGCGAAAGGTGATCGGCGAGCACGCCACCATCGGCATGCTGGTCACCTCTGACGGCACGGTCGGCGAGATACCGCGCGCCTCTTACATCGAGGCGGAGGAGCGGATAGTCAGTGAGCTTTCCGCCATGGGAAAGCCCTTTGCCGTGGTGCTCAATTCCGCCGATCCCACCAAGCCGGAGGCGGTGGCGCTTGCCGCGGAATTAGAGGAAAAATATCGGGTGCCTGTCGCGTTGGTCAGCTGTCTGTCGCTGGGCGCTGAGGACATCCGGGGCATTTTGGCGATGATATTAGGCGAGTTCCCGGTCACCGCCGTCGGACTGCGTATGCCCGCTTGGTCAAAGGCGCTGGAAGAGGGCCATGCGGTGCGCAGAGCGATCACCGAGGACATCTGCCGCCTTGCGGGGCAGGTGGATCGGATGGGGAGCGTTGGCGGCATTTTTGAAAAGCTTGCCGAAAATCCTTACATCGAAAAGGTAGAAATCGGCGAAATGGATATGGGCACCGGTCGTGTTTGCCTGAGCCTTTCGCTAACGCCGGCCCTTTACTACGATGTGCTGTCTGAGCTTGCCGGCGAAGAGATCCGCGAGGATGAAACGCTGTTCCGCTTGGTGCGGGAATTTGCCGAGATCCGCCGTAAATACGCGCGGGTTGAGGAAGCCTTGGAAAGCGCCGACGAGAAGGGCTACGGTATCGTGATGCCGGAGGTGGACGACCTGCGTTTGGAAAAACCGACCATCGTCAAGCAATCCGGCGGCTATGGCGTGCGGCTTTCGGCGGCGGCGCAGTCGCTGCATATGATCCGTGCCGATATTCGCACCGAGCTGAACCCGATTGTGGGCACCGAGCAGCAATCCGAGGAGTTTGTGCGCAATATTCTGGCCGAATTTGAAAGCGATCCCAAAAAGCTTTGGGCCTCCAATATGTTTGGCAAGAGCCTTTATGAAATGGTCAATGAGGGTCTGCACCAAAAGCTGGAGCATATGCCGGAGGATGCCCGCAAGAAAATGGCCGAAACCTTAGAGCGGATTATTAACGAGGGGTCGAACGGTCTCATCTGCATCTTACTCTGATTCGCACAAAAAGCGGCGCATAGCGGTGTTGCTTCCTCGAAAGCGGCTCGACATAGACAAACTATGTCGTCGCCTTGCTTTCATCGTCGCGCCTTGCTCTGCTTGCTTTTTGAGCGAATGGGAATGGTATCAAAGCGGCGCCCTGTTGTGTTGTTCCTCGCCTCAGCCCTCGACTATCGCTGCACCTCGCAAAACTTCGACTACGGGCTTCGCCCTCCGCTCAGGATGACACGTAGCCTGTAGGGGCGACCATTGGTCGTCCGCGCCTCTCAGGATGACACGTAGCTTGTAGGGGCGACCATTGGTCGTCCGCGCCTCTCAGGATGACACGTAGCCTGTAGGGGCGACCATTGGTCGTCCGCACCTCTCAGGATGACACGCAGCCTGTAGGGGCGACCATTGGTCGTCCGCACCTCTCAGGATGACACGTAGCTTGTAGGGGCGACCATTGGTCGTCCGCACCTCGCCCGTTCGCCACGCCTCCGCCTTTGGCTTCACCCTGCGATCCTGCCCTATCAACCAAACGAAAAAGAATAGAACAAGCCGCTTTGCCATCAAAAAAGTGATGGCAAAGCGGCTTTTCGGTAGAAATTCTATCGAATTCTATTTTTTATGTGTGTTTTTTAGTTGCGCCCTCGGCACTCGACGTATATGATACGCCTATCGTACCGAGATCACATCTTCTGCATCTCATGACGCAGCCCCTTTTCCTCTTTACAAAAGCTCCGCGATCAGATCTGAAAGTGCCACAAACTGCGCCACGTCCAGCCGTTCGCCGCGGATGTCGGGGCGGTGGCCCGCCTTGGAGACCACCGCCACGCACTGCTCCTTGGAAAGGGCGGGGAAGCCGGCGGAAAGGGCGTTGGGCAGGGTCTTGCGCCGCTGCTCAAAGGCGGCTTTCACGGTGCGGCGGAAGATCTCCGGGTCTTTGGGTTGATAGGGCTTTTGCTCGTGGAGCTTGATCCGTACCACGGCTGAGCTCACCGAGGGGGGCGGTATAAAATTGCCCGCCGAAACGGTGAAAAGCCGTTCAGCCGTGCCGTAATAGTTCAGCATAGCGGTGATGGCGCCGTAAGCACCGCTGCCGGCCTTGGCGGTGAGCCGGTCGGCCACCTCGGATTGGATCATGATGGTGATATAGCGGAAGGGAAGCTCGCTTTCCAGTAGCTTCATGAGGATCGGGGTGGTGATATAATAGGGCAGATTGGCGCAGACTGAGACGCTGCCCGCCTCAAAATAAGGGGTCAGCAGGGCAGGGAGGTCAGCCTTCATCACATCCTCGTTGACCACCGTCACGTTATCAAACTCGTCAAGCGTATAGGAAAGGGCGGGGATCAGGCCGCGGTCGATCTCCAGCGCCAGCACCCTGCTGTACCTGGCGCAAAGCTCACGGGTCAGGGTCCCGATGCCGGGGCCGATCTCTAAAATGCTGTCAGCGGCGGTGTCAGAGGCGCTGTCGGCAATATCCGAAACGATCATCGGATTGGTCAGAAAATTCTGCCCAAACTCCTTGCGAAAGCGAAGTCCAAAGGCCTCCATAATGTTTTTTACCGTTCTGATGTCACAAAGGTTCATGCTGATCTCCTAAACGAAAGTAAAATGCGCGTTTGACCCAAAAACCGCACCCTGCCATGGCAAGGTGCGGTTTTACGTTTTGGTGGGGACAGTTGGGATCGAACCAATGACCTCATGCATGTCAAGCATGCGCTCTAACCAGATGAGCTATGCCCCCATATCGGCAACGGA
>SVQT01000017.1 GCA_015065215.1 Oscillospiraceae bacterium
TTGGCACCTGCATTCTCGGCTGGCTGGATGACAAAAAGCTCCGCGCGCTTTGCCACCTCGATGCCCCCGTCCGCCTTGTTATCACCCTCGGCTACGCTAAGGAAGGCGACCCCCTACGCCCCAAAAAGCGCAAGGAGCTCGACGAGCTGGTGAGCGTCATTGAGGAATGATGCATATTTACGGCAGTAGATATTTATTTGCCACGCAAGGAGGATTTAAAAAATGAGCAAAGCAACACAGACGATTATCATCGCTTTGATTTCTGCCGGCCTGGCGGCACTTGTCAATTGTATTTTTCAAATTATAAATAAGATAATTGATTATCGCCGTGCGGACAGGATGGATAAGCAAGACGACGAAAAAGAATACATATCGAAAAAAGAAAAAATCTATATCGCGGCGCTTGATCGGCTTTTGCATATAAGACGGGGCTTTGACTATACGCGTGAAATGGCAAGACTG
Organism: Oscillospiraceae bacterium; assembly: GCA_015065215.1. GTDB lineage: Bacteria > Bacillota > Clostridia > Oscillospirales > CAG-272 > Firm-07. The sequence continues at coordinate 463 of SVQT01000017.1, forward strand.
CACAAAAACCTGCAAGAAGAAATCGAGAAAAGCAACGCTGCGTTTTGTGAAATCGCGCCACAGTTACGCTTATATTCCACAGATAAAATTTTTAATGAATATCAACGCTTAGCCATGTTTTCTATCTATGCTTATGCCCCCGCGAATGGTCCCAGACTGATTGAAAACGGTAAATGGGCATACAGTGCGCAAATCACCTTGTTGGCCCGCCAAATGCAAGAGGATCTGGGATATAGAAAATATAACAAAGCCTGTGATAGGGTTAGATGTCCAACCTGTGGGGCGGAGCATGACATGATAGCCAAATGCCCTGACTGCGGTCTTTCATACGAAGAAATGCTTCATAAAATCGAAGAATTGATCAAACAACCGCTTCCAAGTAACAGCCAAGACACACAAGAAGAGTAAGCCATGGAACAATTAGGGGACTTTGGGCCCTGTTCTCTCGGCGAAAATTGTAAGGATCTTGGCAAACGTACAGTTTCTGATGTTTTTGTCAAAGCAAACCGTGTAGCAGCGGTTTGTTTGCCATGATGGCGTTTGAGCTTTTTTGTCAAGCAAGAACAGGGACGGCGCATGCGCTCTTTGAGCGCGGCCTCCTTGTTGCGCAGGGCGTGCAAATGAAGCTGATCCAACAGTGGCTTGGCCACAGCAACATCTCCACCACGGCAAACATCTACAGTCACGTAGATGCCTATAGCACCTTCCAATGCGCCATGGTCATCGATGAAACCTTGGGGAAGGGGGAATAAACAAACGCCGCACGCCCGAAAGGGCGTGCGGCGTTGAAAAAACATGTGTTATATGATAAAATAAGTGTGGCGAGGTGATTTTATGATATCTAATTTGCGATACAAGTCTAAAATTGAAGGCGAATGCCCAAGCGATTATATTTTTTCAGAAATAGAAGACAAAAAAGAATTAAAATTTCTTAAGTGGATGCATGTTTTACAAGGTATTGTTGCTAGATTGCATGCTAATATTGAAATGTATGACTATTATTTGAATTTGCTGTTTTTAAATGATGTTGTTAAGAAGAAGCTGAAGACTCACTATGTTACTCAGTTGAGCAATCTCTCCTTGGCAATAACTATAGATTTTTCTTGTATTTTTTATCAAGAGAATGACTTGTGTCTGCAGGATTTCAAGAGCTTTTGTATGCAAAATCAATTACTTTTTCGGCATGGTGATATACAAGAAAAATTGAAAGTCCTTAAAAAGATATCAAATACTGCAGAACAAATTTATAAGGAATATTTTGATCAGCCAAGAAAAAAGATATTTGGGCACGCAGATTTTTTAATGTTAGATGAAAAAGGAGTTAAAACCACAGTAGGAAAGGTTACGACGAAAACCATGAGAAGTCTTTTGTGGAAAACTAAAAGGATTTTAAACGAAATATGGAAATGCTACAATAATCATAAACTGTGCTTTCAATTTGAAAACGGAAATGATTACAAAGAAATAACCAAGCTTGTTTGTCAGCATTATGGAAATGATAATTTTACATAAGAATGTCACACTGCTAACATATTGCAAAAGTTTGTAAAGGAGAAGGTGGACGCATTGCCGCCACGCGGCAAAGCTATTTGTTGCGCCAAGTCTGGCGACTTGCGCTGTAAGGCGTTGCACGCCTTACCCCACGCCGATGCCTGCGGCATCAACGTGATTTCGCAAAGCACCCACACCGGCAAAAAAGGACTGCCCCGCGAGGGGGCAGTCCTTTTTTGGCGGAGAAGGTGGGATTTGAACCCACGCGCCGCGTTAACGGCCTACGAGATTTCGAGTCACGCCTCTTCGACCACTTGAGTACTTCTCCATAAAAAATATTAAATTGTCAGAAAAGCATCTTGCAGGAAAGTCACCGAATCGGCGTCGCCTCTTCGATCCTGTTGCGGTGCCCAAAATTTGTTGCTCGCTGTTCGCTTCGCCAAATTTTGACCGCTGCCACTCGCTCGCCTTCCTTCATCCGCCGCCGGCGGCGGTCGGCTCGCTCCCCACTTGAGTACTTCTCCATAAAAAATATTAAATTGTCAGAAAAGCATCTTGCAGGAAAGTCACCGAATCGGCGTCGCCTCTTCGATCCTGTTGCCGTTACCGCATCGCACTTCGCAAATGCAATTTGCTCGCGCTCTGCGACGGCTGCCACTCCTTATTGCTCGCTTACTCTGCCACCGGCAGCGCTCGCAAACGTCCCCACTTGAGTGCTTCTCCATGAAATATGAAAAAGATGTTGCGTTTTGCGACTTGACCATTATAGCACAGTTGTGGCAAAAAAGCAAGAGCCTTTACAAAAAAAGCAGGAAAAAGTTGTGGGGGGCGTATGAGCGGTGCGGGAAAAACGTTTGAAGGAGCAAAAAGAAGAAATTTAGCAAACAAAAATTGAAATTTATTAAACAAAAAATGGAAAATAGAACAAAAATGTTGGAATTTGCGCTCAAAGCAAGAAAAAAGGTCGCCGTTCCCTCAGAGGTATTCCTTCGCGCGGGCAATATCCTTTTTGATCTGCGCCTCGAGTGCCTCCACTGACGGAAACTTCTTTTCCGCGCGCAAAAAACGCAAAAAGGAGACGCGCAGGGTTTTGCCGTATAGATTCCCGTGAAAATCAAAGATAAAGGTTTCGCAATTCACGTCCTCGCCATCATCAAAGGTGGGGCGGGTGCCCACATTGCTGATGCCGGTAAAGGTGCGGCGGCCGATGCGAACGGTAGAGACGTAAACCCCATGTGCCGGGATCAGTCCCCCCTTGGGAAAGGAGAGATTGGCGGTTGGAAAGCCCATAGCGTTGCCGATATGCTTGCCGTCGGTGACGGTGCCGGTGATAAAGAAGGGGCGGCCCAAGAGCCTGGCGGCATCCTCCGGGTGCCCACGCTCCAGCATGGAGCGGATAACACTGGAGCTCACGGGTTGGCTGCCGTCAGCGACCGGGGGGAGCACCGAAAGGGTGCGATTGGGTTGCGAGCCGAAGGTTTTCATCAGGGTTTCGGTATTACCGGCGCCTTTGGCGCCATAGGTATAGTTAAAGCCGCAGACCGCCAGGCGGCAGTGACAGGCGCCGATCAGGATCTCGCGGACAAAATCGTCGGGATCCATATCCCGCAATTGCTCGAAATCGTAAAGGATCACAAAGCGCAGCCCGGCCGCTTTCAGCAGCTCCAATTTTTCCTCAAAGGTGTTCAGCTGTGGTACGGGATGACCGGAAAGCAGCAGGGAAGGGGGGCGGCGGAAGAGAATGGCGCCAAGCGGCAATTTTTCCTTGCGTTCGGCGTTTTTTTTCTTTAGCTCCTCGATCAGGGCACGGTGCCCGCGGTGTACGCCGTCAAAATTGCCAAGGCAAAGACCGCAATCGGTGATTTCAAAATTCCAGTTCGGATGTTTCAGATCTAAAATTTCCATCAAAGGCACCTCCCATCTGTAAACTTTTCTTTATTATACTGGAAAAAGGCGCTTTTTGCAAGTCCATTTTATCAATTGCGAAAAACAAGGTCAAAAAAACGCAAAGCCGTTGACAGTATGGGGGAATAATGGTATAATAAACTATTACAGAAAGGAGGGGATCTGATGGAAAACAATCGCCAAAATCAGACAAAACAAGATGATTTTTGGGATCTTTCGGATCTGGTGCCAAAGCGTAAAATCCCCTCCCCAAAAGCAACCGAGGCCTCGGTTGAAGCGGTGGAGCTCCGCTTGCCGCCGCGGTTCCAAGCGGGGCAAACGGTATCCGATGTCCCCTTGACCGAGCGCTTTGTTTCTCCGGATGCCGAGCGGTCCTTGCGTGATGCGCAAAAGCCGGAAAAAAGCTACCGGCCCAAGGGCTCGCTGGTGCGGGAGGTGCGTATTTACCGTTGGAAAAGCGCCTATACCTACTATGAGCAGTTTCGGCGCCATGCCGAGCATTTGGTTGGCCGTGAGGGCAGAAAATGCCCCGAGGCAGACTTTTTCTCCTATATGCCCCAATATACCCAGCTGAGCAAAAGCCAAATGGACTACTATTTTTGGTGGCGTACCAATTTTCGGCAAGGGAAGTGCTTGCCTGCCGCCTATTCCTATCTTTTGCTCTATCTCTATGAGCTGATCAATTTGAGCGAGGCGTATCAGGACCCGGCGAGCGGACAGGAGAGCATGCTGCGGCTGTGGCTTTCCTACAGGGAACAGCATCCCCGCCTGGATGCCCTGTTGCGTGAGTGGCTTTGCGATTATTCCTTGCTGCACGCCCTGCCGCCGCCGCGGCTGGACCCCGGACAGTACCGCACGCTGCTTTCCGGCTGTCGGCTCAAGGAGTTCTATGTTTCCGCCGCTGATGATACCGACGCGCTGGGTGTTGCGATGCTGCTTTTTTGCAACAATTATGACTATACAAAAAGTAAGTTTTACAACGAGGAGAGCAAGGCGGATTATGACCGCGTTCTGGGCGGTGCCATCCGTGTGGCATTGCGCTTTTTGCGGCAGGAGAGCGGAAACGGGCTGACCGACACCAGCGGTATGAGCACCTTGAGCCGGGACACCTTTTCTGGCGCGGTGTGCTCCTGGAGGCAAAAGCGGCGCATTGAGGTGGACTACACCTCCTTTTCGCACACACATGAATTGCGGTATATCATGACCGATGTGCTCAAATATGCCGAGAACGCGTTGCGTGCCAACCGTTTGATCAAATCCCGCCTATCCATTTATGCGCTCAGCGTCCCCCTGCGCCATTGCCTGGATGCCTATCTTGCCACGGCGCTGCCCCCCCGCCGCCGCGCGGCGGCGCCCTCCTTGCCTGCGTCTGTGCCGGATTATGAAAAGCGGTACGACCTACCCGCCGTCGGTGTGTCAATGGAGCGTGCCGCCCGGATCGAGGCAGAGTCCTGGCAGACCACCAAGCGCTTGGTAGAGGCCTTCGCGGGCGACGCGGAGGATGCTCGGGAGCGCATATCCCCCGCAACGGGTGCGAAAAACGAAGAAATTTCAACACCAACCACACCAACGCTTCCGGCCGTTCCGGCCGCCGCGCCGGGCGAGCTCCCCTTTGCCCGGGCGCTGGGAGATTTGCTGCCTTTTTTGCGCTTGGCGCTGAAAAAAGACAAAGCGGGCGAGCGGCAGTTCGCGCTTTCCCGCGGGGAGCTGCCCGACGCCATCGCGGATAAAATCAATACCGTTTCGATGGATTATCTCGGAGACATCCTGTTGGAAGAGGAAGATGGCACCTATACCGTCATCCCGGATTATCTGGATTTTTTGACCGAACAAGGAGTGATACAATAATATGGAAAACACGCAAACTGTAACGGTACCGCGCCGCATTCTAAGCTCACTGCTATCCTCTTTGGCGGCGGGTGTTGTGCCGCGCGCCGGAGCCCCGTATATCGCGATTGGCAGAAAGGATGAGATTGGCGCCTTTCTCTCGGATTTGGAAAATATCGGGGAGGGCGGCTCCGCTATGCGCTTTCTCATTGGCAGGTACGGCAGCGGTAAAAGCTTTTTAATGCAGCTGATCCGCGGCTACGCCCTGGAGCGTGATTTTATCACCGCCGATGCGGATCTCACCCCCGAGCGCCGTCTTTACGGCGCGGGCGGCAGTGGCGTCGCCACCTACCGTGAGCTGATGAAAAATCTGGCCTCCAAGGCCTCGCCCGATGGGGGCGCGCTACCCAAAATCATTGCCCGTTGGATCGGCAATCTGCAAGCGGAGATCGGGGAGGATCCCACTGGCGAGCGCCTGCGGGATGCGGTGACACGGGATCTGCGCGACGTGGAATTTTTGGTGGGCGGCTTTGACTTTGCCCGGGTGATCTCGGCCTATTACCGCGCCTATCTGGACGGAGAAGATGAAAAAATGTCTGCCTGCCTTTGCTGGCTGCGTGGCGAGTTCGCCTCGAAAACCGAGGCGCGCCGTGCCCTTGGCTTTGCGGTTTCCACCATCATTGACGATGAAAACTGGTATGATTTCATCAAGCTCTTTGGTGTGTTGGCCCGCCGTATCGGTTACCGGGGCTTGGTGGTTTTTATTGACGAGTGCGTCAATCTCTACAAGATCGTGCACCGTGTCAGCCGTGAAAATAATTACGAAAAGATCCTTTCGATGTTCAACGATGCCCTGCAAGGCAAGGCGGAGGGGCTTTTGATGGTGCTGGGGGGCACCCCGCAATTTTTAGAGGATCCGAGAAGGGGACTGTTTGGCTACGAGGCGCTCCGCAGCCGCCTTTGCGACAGCCGCTTTGCCGATGCGGAGTTTAAAAATCTCATCGGCCCGGTGATCCGCCTGCGCCGCCTCTCGGATGACGAGCTGTTCGCGCTGATCGTGCGTGTAACCGCGCTTTACGCTCAGCACTATCACTGGGAGCCGCGGATCACCGCCGAGCAGCAAACGCGCTTTCTCACGCTGGCGCTTTCCCGGGCGGGTGCTAACAGCATGATCACCCCCCGTGAGATTTTGCGTGATTACCTGACCGTTCTCAATATTCTGATGCAAAACGAACAGGCGGATTTTGATGGGATCGTTGCCCGTGTTAGTGCCGAAAGTGAAGTGGTCGAACATGTAAAAGATAGCGAAACGGGTGAAGAAAAGAAGGATTTTTCACTGGAAGACATCCTGCTGTAAGGGGGGCTTGCTATGACACAGGCAGATCGGATTTTTGACAGATTCCCTCCCTTTATCAAAGAGTATATTTTTTCGCGCTCCTGGGAGAGCCTGCGCGGCGTGCAGATCGCCGCGGCACACACGGTTTTTGATACCGATCACCACCTCTTGCTCACCTCCGGCACCGCCAGCGGCAAGACCGAGGCGGCCTTCTTTCCCATTTTGGCGGATCTGTGCGAAAATCCGCCCAAAAGCGTGGGCGTGCTCTATGTGGCCCCCCTCAAAAGCCTGATCAATGACCAGTTCGGGCGCATGGAGGAGCTGCTTTTGGAAAGCGGCATCCCGGTGACCCATTGGCACGGCGATGTCTCCGCCTCGCACAAGCGCCGCTTGCTGGAAAGCCCGGCCGGCATTTTGCAGATCACCCCCGAGTCGCTGGAGGCCATGCTGATCCGCCGCTCCAATGATATAGTGCGGCTGTTTGGCGAGTTGCGCTATGTGGTTCTTGATGAGGTGCATACCCTCACCGGCACCGACCGTGGCAATCAGATTCAGTGTCAGCTCTCCCGCATAGCAAGGCTGATCGGGCACCAACCCCGCCGGATCGGACTTTCCGCTACCGTGGGCGACCCACAGCTGGCCGCCGCTTGGCTTGCGGGTGATAGCAATACACCTACGGACGTGCCGCGTTTTGCCGCTGAAAATGTGCGTTGGCGGCTGGGGATGGAGCATTTCTTTTTTCAAAACGCCGACCCGGAGCAAGCGCGGGACGCCAAAGCGGCGGATCCGGAAAAAACAGCCGAGCTGGACGCGGGGTATGAATATATGTATGACTGCGTGAAGGATAAAAAGGCGCTGGTTTTTTCCAATTCCCGCGAGGAAACAGAGTACCTGACCGCCACCTTTCGCCAGATCGCCGACCGCCGCCGCGAGCCGGATGTTTTTCTCATTCATCATGGCAACCTCTCCGCCGCCTTGCGCGAGGACGCGGAAATGAAAATGAAGGATGCGGAAAAGCAGGTGGTGACCTGCGCCACCGTCACAATGGAGCTTGGTATTGACATTGGCCGGCTGGAGCGGGTGCTGCAAAATGACGCGCCAACCTCTGTGTCTTCCTTTCTGCAACGCCTGGGCCGTTCAGGCAGAAGGGGACAGCCGCCCGAGATGATGATGGTGTTCCGCGAGGAGGATCCCTTGCCCAACACGCCGTTGCCGCAGCTGATACCGTGGGGGCTGTTGCGCGCCATTGCCATTGTGCAGCTTTATATCGAGGAGCGGTTTATCGAGCCGCCCCGTGAGAAAAAAATGCCGATGAGTCTGCTGTTCCACCAGACCCTGAGTATGCTGGCGGCAAGCGGGGAAAGAACCCCGCGGGAGCTGGCCGAGCGCATCCTTTCACTGCCGCCCTTTCGCTGTGTGAGCAAGGAGGATTACCGCGCCCTGCTTGTCTCAATGCTGAACAGCGCGTTTTTGCACATGACCGAGGAAGAGGGGCTGATCGTGGGTCTTGCGGGCGAGCGGTTGCTGAGCAGCTTTCAATTTTTCGCTGTGTTCAAGGATAGCGAGGATTTTACCGTCCGCGCGGGGGACCCCGAAAAGGGAACAGCCGAGGAGATCGGCACCATCACCACGCCGCCCCCGGTTGGCGAGCGGTTTGCGCTGGCGGGCCGCGTGTGGGAGGTTGAGGAGCTGGATATTCGCCGCAAGCTGGTCTATGTGCATCCTGTGCTTGGCAAAATGGAGGTCTCCTGGCCCGGCGATTACGGCGAGATACACACCAAAATCCTGGAGCGTATGCGAAAAATCCTGCAAGAGGATACGGTTTATCCCTATCTCAAGCCCAACGCCGCGCACCGTTTGTCGGTGGCCCGGCACGTAGCGCGTAACACCGGCATGACCGAGCACATGCTGCTGCATCTGGGCGGCTCTACCTGGTGCCTGTTTCCCTTTCTCGGAACCCGTTCCTTCCGCACCCTGCGCCGCTTTTTGACAGCACACGCGCGGGAGCTGGGCATTTCTGGCATTGCATTTGACGGGTGCTACTATATCACCTTTCATATGGAGGGGAGCAGGGAGGATTTTTTGTACGCGCTTGCCCCGCTTCTCGCGATCGGCATAGATTGCGAGTCGCTGGTAGGCCCCGCCGAAATGCCGATTTTTGATAAATTTGACCCCTTCATCCCCGGCGAGCTGCTCCGCCGCGCCTATGCCAACGACCGCCTTCGCCCCGACGAAGCCCTGGCCTTTTTGCGCCGACTTGTGGGGCAGGATCAGTAGGACGCGTGGGAAGCGTGAAGGAAAGGGGGAGGGCCTTTTGCAAAAGGCCCTCCCCCTTTCCTTTTGCTTTTGGTACATCCTTACTATTCATAGCGCGTACAAAGGAATGTAACACACACCGAAAGAGCTATTGGTACTCGTTACTGGATCCCTTCGGTCGCTATCGCTCCCTCGGTTTTGCTCGTTTGCTTCGCTGCACCTCGCAAAACTTCGGTTCCAAGTTTGACGTTTTTGCGTAGCAAAATGTCGCCCCGTTGGGCGACAAGACAAACTTGAGCTGCTTGCGAAGCAAGCTGGCTCAGAGATGACACGTAGCCGGCAATGCGGATGGCACGTAGCCTGTAGGGGCGACCATTGGTCGTCCGCACCTCTCGGGATGACATGTAGCCTGTAGGGGCGACCATTGGTCATCCGCACCTCGCCCGCTCGCCACGCCTCCGCCTTTGGCTTCACCCTGCGATCCTGCCCTATCAACCAAACGAAAAAGCCGCCCATTGGGCGGCTTTTTTATCAAAATCTCAACACGTTAAGGGGGTTATTTCAGCCATTCGCCCCGCTCGAAGCGCTCGTCGGCGCGCTTGGCGAAATCCTGCATCACGGCAATCTCCTTGGCAATGTAGGGCAGGCCGTTAAAGCGGTAAAGATCGTGCTGTAACAGCGTCAGCTCCAGCTCCCCCGCATAGTCGGGGTCGGCGATCTGGTCAAAATACCGCCCCCAGGGCTCGTAGGTCTGCGAATAGCCCTGAATGAGCCCCCAGTGATAGGAGCCGATCCCCTCCAGATAAAAGAGGGGGAAGAGCTCCTCCACACGGTTTTTGGTAATGCGGTTCAGCCACTCGTTGTTAATGAGGGGGCGGCCGTAGCCCTTCAAAAACTCAATGAGCTTGATCATGTTCTGATAGCTGCCGTAATAGTGAAAGGTGATGATGTCAGAAAGCGCCAAGGCACGCAGCTCCTGGGGCGTTTCTACCTCCATATCCGCGCTGTAGTGATAGCAGTCGGCGGTCAGCGGCTGAATCGGATCGTGCGAGCGGATGATCTCAAAAAATGCCTCCATATAGGGCACGCTCATCTCACCGCGCCGCCCGTTGCCGATCTCATTCCAGACGTCCCAGATGTGAATGCGGGGGTCCTTGGCGTATTTGGCCGCCAGCTCGTCCACCATTTTGTAGTATTCGGGCAGAATGGCCGGGTCGTCGGCCATCATATAGCCGGGGGCCCTGTAGCCCTTTGCGTGGGGCCCCTTGCGAATGCCGCTGTGCCAGCCCCAGTCTACGTTTTGCTCACCGAACACAACCGGCCTCCAGTCATCCTTTGGCACCGTGCAGTCGTTGCCAAGACAAAGCATGACCTTGATGCCGTAGCGGTCTGCCAGGGTCAGATATTCCTCTAAATTGGCCATAAAGCTGTCATGCTCATAGTACCACACCTCAAACTGGAGGATGGCGCGGACCGCGTTGAGGCCGGTCGCTTTTGCCAGGATAAATTCCTGCTCGATTTGCTTGATGACCGCCTCGTGGTTGTGCGCTTGCCACATGGCGATGCGGTTGACACAGTTTTGCGGATAACCGTTGAAGCCGCGGATCCAGGGTTGGCTTTTATACCATTCCCAGGCTTGCTCTTTTGTCCATTGCGTTCTCATGCTCAAAATCCTCCTTTGGGATATTGATTTTATTATAGCGGAATGGGAATTGACATACAAGCCAAAACGTGATAGAATATATCCAAAAAGTAAGATTTTGAGGTACACCTTGTTAGTTTATCAAACCGAAAATTTTGGCCGGAGCTTTGATTATCGCCATCGCTATCACGACCGCTTTGTCATACCGGCGCACATTCACGAATACAGTGAGATTCTCTATGTGCTCTCAGGTGAAATGACCATGCTGATCGGCGGTGTTAAGTATCGCGTTCCCGCTGGCCATGTGGCTTTTGTCATACCCAATGAGATCCATGCCTATACTGACGAGACCGCGTGCCGTGTGATGTGCGCTGTGTTTTCCAATGATTTTATCCCCTTGTTTTTGCGCCGCCTTTCTAACAAGGTGCCAGCTTGCCCCGTGGCGGATATGCGTGACACCTTGCCCTTGCTGAGCGCGTTGGAGCAAACCGCGTTTTCGGATCATTTGCGCCTGACCGGCTTGCTGAATTTGCTCTATGCCGCTTTTTTGAAAAAAACGACGCTGGTGGATCGCCCCAAGGAGGGGGCGCATCTCTATCAGGCGGCTATTGCCTATATCGCCGCGCATTTTACCGAGGATATGGGGCTATCCGATCTTGCCGCCCATCTTGGGTATCACGAAAAATACCTGTCCTCCGCCCTGCATGCGCTGACCGGCATGAATTTCTGTATGTTTTTGGCCTCCTACCGTGTGGATTTTGCAAGGCAGATCTTTCGCTCGCCTGAGGGGCAAGCGAAGAGCGTTTCGCAGGTGGCCTTGGAGGTTGGATTTTCTTCGATTAATACCTTTAACCGATCCTTTAAAAAGCTGACCGGCATGACGCCGGGTGACTATCGCAAGCAACTCAACACGGCGCGAGCCTGATACATGGAAGGGAGATCTGATATGAACGAATTTCTGACAACGCCTCTCGATTTTTGCGCGGGGGAGGGCAGTGAGACCGCACCCTATACCGCCGCTGACGGTACCGCGGGGATCACGTCGGCGCTTTCGCGCCTGGCCGAGCGCGGCGGCACGCTGCGCCTGCCCTGCGCACGCTACGAGCTGACCAAGACCGTGCCGCTGACACTCTGCTCCTCGGCCATCGTGGGTGACGTGTGGGCCTGCAACACCGACCCGAACGGGGTCTTTGAAACCGCATATGGCACCAAGCTACGGCTGCGCGGCAGCGGCTTTCCCGCTTTGCGCGTCGGCATCGACGGTCTGGTCAGCGGCAGCGTGATACGCGAGCTTGGCGTGCAGGGTGATATTGTGGGCATGGATACCCGCGACCGCTTTGACATCAACGCCCCCACCGCCAACGCGGGGCTTGTGCTGGACGCGGTGCGCACCGATCAGTGCGCCTTCGAGCGCCTTTCCTTCTGCGGCCTCGGCGCGGCAATCGCGGTGGCAGGGAACGCGGAGGTGGATGCCTGCAATTTTGAACGCTGCAATGCCGACGGCAGCGGCGTTGGCGTGTATTTTTCGCCTCGCGCCTCCTTTTACGCCCGCTTCAACCGCAACCTCCTGGCGGATACCCCCTATTACGGCGTGCTGGTGGACGGCCGCGGTAAGTGCATCCATAATCTGGAGCTGACCGAGTGCTTCTTCGTGCGCAACGGCGGCTGCTTTGTGGGGGAGGAGATGCCGCATCCGGCGGCGGTGACGCTGCTGAACGTGAGTCGCTCTGCGGTAGAGCGGAACAATTTTGACGATCCGGGCCTTTTCTGGTACTATCCACCCACTGCCACCGAGAACAGTGAGCGCCAGCCGCAAAAGCAGCCCATGCCGGCCCTGTATCTGAGCGGTAAGCTGAACCGCATTCGGGATAACGTGTTCCAGCACACCCGGGGGGTTGCGGTGATCATCGAGGGTGACGGCAACGTGCTGATGAACAACATCACCGACGGCGACGTGATGATCACGGGCAAGGGAAATACCGTTTGCGGCCTCGCCTTCCAAAGCGCGGAGGCGAAGCTGATCCTGCGCGGCGCCGACGACACCGTCGTTTCCGGCGTTCCGGAGGACCGGATCCTGAGGATCGCCCCGTAATACCAAGCACAGAGCGCAAGACGGTTTACCGTCTTGCGCTCTGTGTTGTGTAGCCTTTAGCGAAAAACAACCACCTGCTATGCAGGTGGAATAATGATCCACCCGTCAAACGGGTGGTATTACGGATGCGGGCAAAGCCCTCTTTCCCTTGCGGTGCGTCGAACGCACTTTAGGTCTTAATTTTAGCGACGAATGTAACAAGAGCCTCCCTCCGAGAGGGAGGGGGACCACGAAGTGGTGGAAGGAGTGGCGGCACTTTCGCTTTTGCACTCGCCACATCACAACTGCCATACCAATGTTGCGCAGGCTCCTTCCGCCTCGCCTCACCTCGCCTGCGGCGAGCTATGCTCGGCACCTCCCTCTCGGAGGGAGGCTTTCGTTAGAAAGCCGACCGACGAGGGGCGGAGAGGAGGCTTTCGTTAGAAAGCCGACCGACGAGGGGCTTTTTCGTTTGGTTGATAGGGCAGGATCGCGGGATAAAGCCAAAGGCGGAGGCGTGGCGAACGGGCGAGGCGCGGACGACCAATGGTCGCCCCTACAGGCTACGTGTCATCCGCATTGCCGGCTACGTGTCATCTCTGAGCCAGCTTGCTTCGCAAGCAGCTCAAGTTTGTCTTGTCGCCCAACGGGGCGACATTTTGCTACGCAAAAACGTCAAACTTGGAACCGAAGGGATCCAGTAACGAGTACCAATAGCTCTTTCGGTATGTGTTACATCCCTTTGTACGCGCTATGAATGTAACAAAGCGCCAAAAAGCTATTGTATATCCTTCGTATTATCTTTAGCAATGGGCGTTAGCAGCCTCCCTCCGAGAGGGAGGGGGACCACGAAGTGGTGGAAGGAGTGGCGGCACTTTCGCTTTTGCACTCGCCACATCACAACTGCCATACCAATGTTGCGCAGGCTCCTTCCGTTTCGCATGCGCTCGCCTCCCGTTTACACAAGGGAGGCTTTTCTACCTCCCGGAAGGTGAGCAAACGAGCTTTTGATATTCCAATGTCAAAAGTGCTTTTGTCATGGTAGGGCGGGGGGAATTTTTGTTTTGTTAATCCTTTTGCTTTCCAGATCAAATTCGGGGAAACAAAACAAATAGTAGTCGCACTCGTCGCAACAACACTCAAAGCCTTGCTTTCCGTTGCCAAGACAAACGGTAGGCTCCCCGGGTGTGAGTTCTACGCCGGTAACATCTATCGCCTTTTTGAAAATATCTTTACTCATACATTCATTTCATCAGCATACAAAAAAGTGCGCCCCAAAAGGAACGCACCGAAAAAATGCCTCCCCTTTCATTGTTGTCACACAAATGCTCTCCCAGTGAAGGTATGAGGAAAAGGAGAAAACACTTTTTACCAAAAGTATTTTCCCTTCACTGGTTTAAGCATATGCATTTTGTGTGACAAGTATATTTTACCACATTTCTGCCGAGCTGTCAATAAAGCTTGAGGATTTGACGAAAATATTGCTTGTTAGATAAAAAAGTTTACTGAGTACTTCCTCGTATCATGTTATATGGAGTTCCTAAGACCCAATGGAGAATGTAAAGCTACAACAAAGGCTCCCCCCAAGGGGGGGAGCTCCTGCCACAAGAAAAGCTCTGCACAACACGCGGGTGGACGGCGGCGCTGCCGCCTATTCTCCCGCAATCCCATACGGGATTGCCGAAAGAGTTTTGCAAGCAAATTCTTTCACCACGCGGCGTCCCAAAGGGCCACCCGCTTTCACCACAAGAAAAGCCCTGCACACCACGCGGGTGGACGGCGGCACTGCCGCCTATTCTCCCGCAATCCCATACGGGATTGCCGAAAGAATTTTGCAAGCAAAATTCTTTCACCACGCGGCGTCCCGAAGGGCCACCGCTTTCACCACAAGAAAAGCCCTGCACTGTTGTGCAGGGCTTTTCTTGTGGTGGGAGCGGGTGGATTCGGACCACCGAAGGCATTGCCAGCAGATTTACAGTCTGTCCCCTTTGGCCACTCGGGAACGCTCCCTTATAAAAATCGGATGCTATCGGCGGCGGATGCCGCCGCCGAACATCACTGGAGCTGGTGAACGGAGTCGAACCATCAACCTGCTGATTACAAATCAGCTGCTCTGCCATTGAGCCACACCAGCGATTTTCGGAACGTTGCTATTATATCACATCCCAAAGCGCTTGTCAATACCTTTTTCCTAATTTTTTGAAAATGTTTTTATGTAGTCTTTTCGCGGCTGGCCCGGTCCGCAATCAAGGTGATGGCTGTCAGAACTGTCAGGGCGGAAAGTGGGTACTCCAGGGCTCTGCCAAAATAGGCCGCGGTCGCCGCAGAGAAGGGGGCCTGCCCGATAATTTCGGAAAGCAAGCGAAACAGGGATACATAGATGGGGACCATGCCGATGAGCAAAATACGCTTGGCCAGCGGCATTAAAAAAGGTTCCTTTTTGTTTATTTTCTTTATATTCATGCAAAATTTCTTTTTCTGCATATTATCGCTCCTTTCGCTCTTTGTTACTCCACTTTATTCTAACAAATATCGGCCTTTTGCGCAATGTGATCTTTTTGGCAAGAGAGGAAATTTTGCATAAACGGGGGCGTCGAAGGGGTCTTGACCTCCCCGAGATGACAGAAAGCCAGGGTCATTTTGCAAAAATGTGAATAAAAATCCAAATAAACCATCTGAAATTCGGTTGCTTTGTGTAGGATTTCTCAAAACCGCCAGGGGACTTGTCCAATATGACTGAATTTGAATATTTTCGCCCAAGACCAAAAGAGAAGGAGCGCAAAATCGGTGTGTTATAATGGTAAGGCAGGCAAAAACGCCTGCCATGGTGCGCGCGAAAATCTCAAAAAGGAGAATGAAAAAGGAGAACAGAATGGAGATGCAATCGGAGAATGTCGCGGTAAGTAAGCCTTCTTTGGGCGATACCCTCAAAGAGGTCGGCCGCATTGTGGCCGGGCATACCGTGATCTATCGCTTGCGTGAGGCGGCACCGCAATTTTTTGTAGAGCTGCTTCTTGACGAGGAGCGGTGCGTGCTGGAAACGGGAGAAAGCTTTGCCCATGCCGCCTATGTTTTTGAGCTGTTGGTCAGGGGCTTGGTTACCCCTTGCAGCGCTCGCTTTATTTTGGAAGATTTAAATGCCTGAATTTTGGTTCTGCCACCAAAAAAAGCAAGATAAGTCTTTACAAACAGCATGATTTGTGATATAATCTTACCCGGAAAATATTTTCCTTATTCTATAGGAAGGAATGCCCCGTGCATAGATAAGATTTATGAGATGTCCCAATTGCGGTTGCCCTGATAGCAAAGTGATCGATTCCCGCCCTGTTGAGGAGGGGAACAGCATCCGCCGTCGCCGTGAATGTCTGGATTGTCAAAAGCGCTTCACCACCTTTGAGGTGTTGGAGTCTGTACAGATATTGGTGGTCAAAAAAGACGGCAGTAAGGAGCTGTTCGATCGTTCAAAAATGCTTTCCGGTATCATGAAGGCGTGTCAAAAGCGCCCTGTAAAGGGCGAGGAGATCGCCGCTGAGATCGAGGCGGAGCTGCAAAACAATTTGGTACAGGAAATCTCCTCCCGGCAGCTTGGCGAAATGATCATGGTCAAGCTCAAGCAGCGCGACGACGTGGCGTATGTCCGTTTCGCGTCTGTTTACCGTGAGTTCAAGGATCTGGATACCTTCCTCGCCGAGCTCAAGGAATTAAAGGATAGCAATGATCGCAAATAATGGCAAGCGCCCCCGGCACCAATGGTGCCGGGGGCGCTTACGTTGTAGCCTTTAGCGTACATAAACCAGCACCTGAAGTGGCGGTCATGATCAGAGCGCAAAGCGCGCTCAGGCTTTGGCGGGCGAGGAGGCCGAGCTGATTTTTTGACTGTTGCCGATCGGCGCGCCGATGCCCAAAGCGCTTTCAATGCGCAGTAAGCGATTGTATTTCGCCACCCGCTCAGAGCGGCAGGGAGCGCCCGACTTGATAAAGGGCGTGTTGGTGCCCACCGCAAGGTCGGCGATGGTCGTATCCTCGGTTTCGCCGGAGCGATGTGAGAGAACGGTTTGGTACCCAGCGCTTTTGGCCAGCTCGATCACCGCCAGGGTCTCGCTTAAGGTGCCGATCTGATTGGGCTTGATCAAAATGGCGTTACCCATGCCGTTTTTGATACCGTCTGCCAGCCTTTTTTCATTTGTTACAAAAAGATCGTCCCCCACCAGCAGTGTTTTTTTGCCCAGCCTTTCGGTCAGCAGCTTCCACCCGTCATAGTCATCCTCGCCCATGCCGTCTTCGATAGAATAGATGGGATATTGGTCAGCAAGATGGCAAAGGTGCTCAATGACTTCCTCGCGGGATAGCTCAATGCCGCGTTTGGGCAAGCGGTAAACACCGGCTTCGGTTTGCCATTCGCTTGCCGCCACATCCAAGGCGATCTTGACCTGTTTTTCATCATATCCCGCCAAACGGATAGCGGAAACCAGTAATTCCAGTGCCGCCTCATCAGACTTTAGATTGGGGGCAAAGCCGCCCTCGTCCCCCACCGTGGCAGAAAGCCCCTGACGGCGGAGCAGCTGGCCCAAGGCGTGGTAGATCTCACTGCCCCAGCGCAGTGCCTCTCCAAAATTTTCAGCGCCGATGGGCAGGATCATAAATTCCTGAATATCCACATTGTTGTCGGCATGGGCGCCGCCGTTGAGAATATTCATCATCGGAAAGGGCAGTCTTTTGGCAAAGGCGCCGCCGATATAGCGGTAAAGCGGCAGATGGTAAAAGGAGGCCGCCGCCCTTGCCGTGGCCAGCGAGACCGCCAGGATCGCATTTGCCCCCAGCTTGTTTTTGTTCGGTGTCCCGTCCAGCTCGCATAAAACGCGATCGATCTCGCTTTGCTCGCCGGCGCATTGCCCGGTTAAAACAGGCGCGATGATGTGATTGACAGAGAACACCGCCTGCAAAACGCCCTTTCCGTTATAGCGGTTGCTGTCCCCATCCCGTTTTTCGTGCGCCTCATATTTGCCTGTAGAAGCGCCGGAGGGCGCCGCCGCCACGCCTACGGTGCCGTCGGCCAGTACCACGGTAGCTTCTATTGTCGGGTTCGCTCTGGAATCCAAAATTTCTCTTGCCATCACCTTTGTGATTTGTGCTTTGCTCATTTTTTATCCCCCGTTTTTTTAAAGAAAGTATACCCGTTTTGGGGGATATTATGCAAAAACGGCGCATTCCCTCAATGGAGAATGCACCGTGATTAGCGCCTTGCGGGGCGCGAGGGGGACTTTAGGCCATAAAGGTGTTTTTGACGGAGATGCCCATGATGTGGCGCGCGTCACCGATCACGTCAAAGCGCGGCGTGCAGTAAACGCCTTGCAGGTCGTCAAATTTCGCGACCGTGATACAGGTAAAGTTCAGATCAAAGGCGCGGCAGGCAAGGGGAAAGGGGATGTTCATCAAATGGGCGAGGGTAGCGGTGAAGGCGCCGCCGTGCCCGAAAATGGCGATGGTTTTGTCGGTGTTCTCGCCGATCACGCGGTAAAACTCACCCTCGCGCCGATAGCCTTGCGTTTCCATAAAGGCGTCAAAACCGTCGGTGACCCGATTGATGTGCTCCAGAATGTTGTTGTGACACCAGGGCTCCTTTGCTTGCCAAGTGTAGTCGGTCAGGCTCTGCCCAGCCTCGGAAAAGCGGTCAGCAGTGTTCCACGGATGCCCCTTTTCCATGATCGCTGTCCCATCAACGCTACCCCAGCTGATTTCTCGCATACAATCCAAAATCTCTATCTCCCGCCCAAGCCGGCTCGCGGTAAATTGCGCCGTCTCGATGGCGCGGGTGAGGGGGGAGGAATAGATTTTTTCGATACCGTCTGGCGCCAAACGCTCTGCCGCCGCCTTGGCGTGCAGCCGCCCCAGTGCGGTCAGGGCGTCGGTTTTATAATCGGGATGTCCGTGGCGTACAAAAATAATCTTCATTGTATGTAGCTCCTTTTTGGCGAAAACTCGCCCCATTTTAAGGCTGATTTGGTAAAAAAGGGCGGCATTTTGCCGCCCTTTTTGCGTCAGTCCTCCAAGAGGAATGCCAGATATTCGGAAAGCTTGGTGTAGTCGTCCACCTTAACAAAGTCGATGTCGGACTGATACACTTGCTCGTCATTGCCGCCAACGCCGTAGTCGTCACCGCAAAAGAGGATGTCCGCATGGGTAATGCCGTTTTCCTCGCAGTATCTGTCCAGCGCGTGGAGCTTGTTGTAGGGGTGGGGGGCAAGGTCAAAGGAGGAGGAGCCGCCGATAAAGACGGTGTAATCCGGGAAGGCGGCCTTGACCTCATCATAGAACACCTTGCGGCGGCTGCGGTCAGGGTCAAAGGAGAGCTTGTCCTCGATCTTGGCCTTGGTGCCAATGAGGGGGAAGGTGATCATGCCGGAGGCATGGAATTCGACGGCATCGCCCGCGTATTCGGTAAAGCCGTACTTTTCACGGATCTCCTGACAGATCTTTTCGGTGCGCGCGCGGTCGGGCTCAACATATGCGGTTTCTACAATATCCAGCTGCTTTGTCTCGCTGTTGTATTTGGCAATTTGCATACCGTAGTTGCCGATGATGTCAATGGGGTACTCGTTCATCTGGTCAAAGATGCGGGGGCAAGCGCCGGCGCCGATCATGATCAGCTTGTGCTTTTTTGCCAGTTTGTCCAAAACGGCCTTGTTTTCCGGGCCGAGCTTGGTGCGGTGCTGGGTCAGGGTGCCATCCAGATCGAATGCGATCAACTTGTAATCCTTTTTCATCAAAAAGAACCTCTCTTTCAAATGGTAAATTTAGTATAGCATGATTTGGCAAGAATTGCAACCCCTGCCGTTAGGAAAATTTGATTTTATGAAAAATCTTGTCGAGATACTATGCAAAATGAAAATATTATGTTATAATAAAAATAATTATAATCTTTGCGCACCCAGGCGCACAGGGGGATGACCATGGAAAACAGAAAAGATCAACAAAAGAACCGCAGGCCCTATGGCAAGCAAAGCCGCCCTTTGCGGGAGACGTACGGCAATCGCGACCGCCGCCCGGAAACCCCGAGAGAGGAAAGCGAGGTCGGCAACGGTGCCGTGATCGGCCGCAACGCGGTGCGGGAGCTGTTGCGCTCTGGCAGAGCCGTGGATAAGCTGCTGGTGCAAAGCGGTGAGCGTGAGGGGGCGCTGGTGCCCCTGGTCGGTGAGGCGATTGCCCGGGGGATCCCGGTGGTAGAGACCGAAAAACGCAAAATGGACGGCATCGCCGGTCACGCCCCCCATCAAGGGATCATCGCCATGGCCGCCGAAAAGGAATATGCCAGCATTGACGAGATTTTGGAGATCGCCGCCGCCAGGGGGGAAAAGCCGCTGATCGTTGTGGCTGACGGCATTGCCGATCCTTATAATTTAGGTGCCGTTATCCGCTGTGCCGAGGGGTGCGGCGCCCACGGGCTGATCATTCCCAAGCGCCACGCGGCGGGCCTCTCGCCTGTGGTGACCAAGGCCTCTGCCGGCGCGATCGAGCATTTGGCCATCGCCAAGGTGCCCAATATCGCCGCCGCCATCGAGACCCTGAAGGAAAAGGGCCTTTGGATCTATGCGGCAGAGGCCGGCGGTGCCGATTTCCGTGAAACCGATATGGGGGGCGCTGTTGCCATCGTGCTGGGCAGTGAGGGCGCCGGCGTATCTGAGCTTGTTCGCAAAAAGAGCGACTTTGTGGTGTCGATCCCCATGTACGGCAAGGTCAATTCGTTTAATGTTTCCACGGCGGCCGCCGTGCTTTTGTGCGAAGCGGCACGCCAACAGCGCAAGGCGTGATCAGACTATGAGAAATACCAGGGAAAGGGGGGCTGACAGTGAGCAGGGATATTGATTGGAAAGAGACAGAATGGATCGTGACCCAGCTGCGTGCCAAGCTGGCCGAGGACGCGCAAAACAGCGATGGCGAGCCGGCCGCCGAGCCCTCGCAAGAGACGTTGGCGGAGTACCGCGCCAACAAACGCAAAAAAAATAAGAAAAACCGCAAGCAGCCAGTGCCGGCAGCCCCCGTCGAAGAAGCAACTCCCATCGAGGAAGCAGCCCCCGTCGAGGAAGCGGCCCCCGCCGAGGAAGTAGCCCCCGCCGAGGAAGTAGCCCCCGTCGAGGAAGCGGCTCCCGCCAAAGAGAAGAGCGCTCCCCCCGCGCGCGGCCTTTTTGTAGAGGATGACAAGGCTCCGCCCGCCGCGCAAGCTGAACCGGCCGGCCGGGCAAGCGCTACTGAGGAGGCGGCAACCGATAGCGAAAGTGGCGCGCCCGCTATAGCGGCCCCCGCGCAGACCGCCTACATACCGGTGCCGCCGCAAAAAAGAACCGCCCTGTTTGCCGCCTCGTATCAGCAGGAGCCACAGCCGGCCGCCTTTGCGTCAGCTCCGAAAAAATCAGGTCAAAAGCGCAAAAACAGTACGGCGCCGCTCTCTGCCCGCACGGAGGAGGAAATGCGCGCCGAGCTGACGGTTGAGCATTTGATGCAGGATCTGTTCGGCACCGACGCGACCGACTGGTTTGGAAAAGAGGAGGCCGCCGCCAAGCCGGCGCCGGCACCCGAAAAAAGTGCCGAGAAGCCGGCGGCTCCGGGCCCTTCCGCGCCATCGTTTCAGGAAAGCGAAAAGCCTGCCCCAAAGAAGACCAAACGCCGCGCGGCCGCTGGCGTTGCCGAGGAACCGATCGAGAATTTTGAAACCATCACCCGTGAGCAAGACGGGCAGATGGCCATGGTTCTGCCCGAGACAGGAAAGCCGCTTGCCATCCCCGCCGGTGAGCGGGAAAGCAAGCAGATCAAGGAAAAAGGCGGCAGTGGCGCTGATGAAGCGCAGATTGATCTTTTTTCAGGGGCGCTGACGGATGAAAATCAGCTTGACCCCGACTCCGGCAAGGATAAAAATGAGTTCAAGCGCTCGATCGAAACCTCGGATGAGGATTTTGAAATGCTGCTGGACCTGGATTATGAA
Organism: Oscillospiraceae bacterium; assembly: GCA_015065215.1. Lineage (GTDB taxonomy): Bacteria > Bacillota > Clostridia > Oscillospirales > CAG-272 > Firm-07. The sequence goes on from SVQT01000017.1 coordinate 21,968, forward strand.
AATGAGCTGGGCACCGCCATCGGCTTTGAGAAGATCCGTCTTTACCACGAAAAGGGCGTGAACGGCCCCGAGGCCAAGCGGCGGCGCCGCCGGCAAAACGAGAAAAGGGAATACGAGCTCCAAAGCCAGGATACCTCTTTGCGCAAATATTACACCAAGCAAAAAAGCGAGCATGTTTTCCGGTTGATTTTGTCTCTTGCCCTGACCGCGCTGCTTTTCCTGTATGAGCAGTCGGGCTGGATGGCACGTTTGTTTGGCGGCCCCTTTGACGGGGCGCGCTATCCGGCATCTTACATCTTGATCGGCATGCAGATCCTTTTGATCGCGGCCTATTTTTCCAGACAGCGGCTCATCGAGGGCTTTGTTCGCATACTCCGTTTTTCCCCCATCGACTATTCGCTTTGCTCGGTGGTGCTGATCGTAACTGTGCTCTATCACACCGTCCTGCTTTTTTTGAAGCATGACGGCGCGCCAACCCTGTACCTCTCTCCCGCCGCCATGAGCCTTGCTCTGCTGGCGCTGGCCGATCTTTTTGACTGGTACAGAGAATCGCTGGCCTTTCAGGTGGTCTCCTCCCGTAAGCAGAAATATGCCCTGATCCCCCGCGCTTCGGTAGGGGGAAAGCAGGGTGACGCCCGCGCGCGGCTGGAGGAGGATGACAAGGCCGGTACCGTTTGGTATGTGCGTCCGGTCGGCTTTGTGCGCAACTATTTCGCCAATACCGAAAAGCGCGTGGAGCATGGCCGCTCACTCGGCATTCAGCTTTTGCTGATCCTTGCCATCGGTCTTTCCTTCGGGCTGTATGTGTTCGCGGTGGAGGGCAGTGCCGAGGCGCTGTTTCAGACGGTGTTTTTGACATTTTTGTTCTGCGCGCCGATGACCTCCTTGCTGGTCACCTCACTGCCGATGTTTTTTGCCTCTGTCCTGCGGCTCAATAAAAAGGGAGCCATCATCGGCGAGCAGCCGGTGTTCCAATGCGGAGAGCCCACTACGCTGGTTGTGCCGGATGCCGAGGTGTTCGGTGCCATGCACCACGAGCGCTTTGAGGTGGTCGATGAAGATCATCCGGATGACGTGGTGGTTTGGGTGCGCGCCCTGCTGGAAAAATTGCAAAGCCCGCTCACCGACTCGGTGAGCGTCGAGCGTGACCGCCGTATTCCGCCCTCCGCCGTCTTTCTTTGTGAAATTTGCGAGGACGGTGTCAGCGCGACGGTAGGACCAAACCGTATACCGATGCTGATCGGCAGTGTTTCCTATCTGCAAGAGAGGGGCATTGCGGTACAGGCGCGCCCGGAATACGATTTTGAGCAAAGCGGCAAGCGGCTTGTGTGCGTGGCGGCACAGGGCAAGATCGCCGCGCTGTTCCTGGCGCGTTACCGCTTGAATGACGATATGCTGGAGCTGCTGCGTGAGCTGGAGGGCGAGGATGTGAAGATCATGATCCGCACCAAGGATCCCGGTATTCATGACGAGCTTTTCCGCAGCCTGCTACCGGATCGCGGCGAGCCGGTTGGCGTGATGAAGCCCACCGCCAAGGAGACCGATCTGCGCACCGACCGTGTGGATGCCACCGTGGTGGCGCTTGGCTCCTGCCGCGAGGCGGCCAGAACCTTTGTAACCTGCCGCCGTGTGCGCCGCGCCGGCGCTTTGGGCAGAATGCTACAGGCACTGTCTGTTACCATCGGTGCCGTGATCATCGGTATGACGGCGCTTTTCGGAAATGTGAGCAACCTGATCGCCATCGGCATTTCCGGTTATATGCTGCTATGGAGCGGCATCCACGCGTTGACCTCCTATTTCTATCTGCGGGATAGAAATGACAATTCACCTTGAAAGGTACCCGAAAAATGATGAATGAAAAACGCAGCTCTGTCCTGAAATCGGTAGAAAAGCCGGGCCGCTACTGCGGCGGCGAATACGGGGCAGTGATGAAAAACAAAGAGGCGGTCAAGGCCCGCTTTGCCTTTGCCTTTCCGGATACGTATGAGATCGGCATGTCCAATCTCGGCATGCGCCTTTTGTACGGCGCCTTGAACCGTGAGCCGGAGATTTGGTGCGAGCGTGTCTTTGCCCCCTGGGTGGATATGCAGGAGAAAATGCGGGAGCTGGATATTCCGCTCTGGGCCCATGAATCGGGGGATCCGGTTTCGGATTTTGACATCCTGGGGATCACGCTGGGCTATGAGATGTGCTATACCACCGCCTTGCGGCTGCTGCTGCTTTCCCGCATCCCGCTTCGCGCCGCGGATCGCGGCGACGAGCATCCCATCGTGATCGGCGGCGGCGCCTGTGCCTATAATCCCGAGCCGATTGCCGATTTCTTTGACTGCTTCTCGATCGGCGAGGGCGAGGATAACCTGGTGGAATTCACCAAGCTCTATATCCGCATGAGGGAGGAGGGGAGATATACCCGCGCCGCCTTCCTGCGTGAGGCCGCCGCGACCATCAAGGGCATCTATGTGCCCTCGCTCTACGAGGTCTCCTACCATGCGGACGGAACCATTGCCGCCGTCACCCGTAAATACGAGGATGTCCCCGAACGGGTAGAGAAATGCATCATTGCCGACATGGACAAGGCCTTTTATCCCGATCAGCTGGTCATGCCCTATATCGAGGCGGTGCATGACCGCATCATGCTGGAGGTCTATCGCGGCTGTATCCGCGGCTGCCGCTTCTGCCAGGCGGGGATGATCTACCGCCCGGTGCGTGAAAAGAGCCCCGAACTGCTGAACAAACAGGCCAGATGCCTGTATGATAACACCGGTTATGAGGAAATCTCGCTCATGTCGCTCTCCATCAGCGACTATACCAAGCTCGAGCCGCTGACAAGAGAACTGCTGGAGTGGACCGATCAGAACATGGTCAGCCTCTCACTCCCCTCACTGCGCGTGGATAGCTTTAACAAAGAGCTCATGGAGCGCATCGCCTCGGTGCGTACCTCCTCCCTCACCTTTGCCCCCGAGGCGGGCACCCAGCGACTGCGTGACGTGATCAATAAAAATGTGACAGAGGAAGATCTGATGCGTGCCGCCAATGTGGCCTTTTCCGGCGGCAAGACCAACGTCAAGCTCTATTTTATGAACGGTCTGCCCACCGAAACCGCCGAGGATCTGGAGGGGATCGCCACCCTGGCGAAGAATGTGGTGCATGCCTATTATCAAAATCCCGACCGCCCCAAGGGCAGATCCCCGCAGGTCACCATCAGCGTTTCCTGCTTTATTCCCAAACCCTTTACCCCCTTCCAATGGGAGGCGCAGGACAGCATTGAGCAGTTGGCCGAAAAGCAGGCATACCTTGGCTCCAAGGTCACCGACCGCAAGGTGCGCTATACCCATCACGACGCCAAGGTCAGCCGTGTAGAGGCGGTTTTGGCCCGCGGCAACCGCAAGCTCTGCGCCGCGCTGGAGCTGGCCGCCAAGGAGGGCTTTTGCTTTGACGCGTGGGATGAGTTTTTTGACTATGACCGCTGGATGAGCGTGTTTGAGCGGACAGGGGTGGATCCCGCCTTTTTCGCCAACCGCCAGTTTGGCCTGGATGAAATTCTGCCCTGGGACATCATTGACTGCGGCGTGAGCAAGGCCTTTTTCAAGCGTGAGCGGGAAAAGGCCTATGCCGCCGCCACCACCCCGAACTGCCGTGAAAAATGCGCGGGATGCGGCGCCAATCGCCTTGGCGGCGTGCGCACGCCTTGCCCCGGCTGTAAGGGAGAATAAGCGCTACTAAGCTCCGGTGTGTCATCCGTACTGCCGTCCGTGTGTCATCCTGAGCGTAGCCGAACGTTTGCGGGTCGAGGACTGTGGCCGAGCGAGCAAAAGCGCGAATGCCGAAGGCCCAGCGGGATCTACGAAGGATATACAATAGCTTTTTGGCGCAGAGTCGCATTTATAATGCAGTACAAAGGGATGTAACACTGATTTCAAAAGCTATTGTACCTCCATACGAGATCCCTGCGGTGTGCAAGCACACCTTGGTTTTGCTCGTTTGCTATCGCTGCGCCTCGCAAAACTTCGGCTACGGGCTTCGCCCTTTGCTCAGGATGACACGTAGCCTGTAGGGGCGACCATTGGTCGTCCGCACCTCTTAGGATGCCACATAGCCTGTAGGGGCGACCATTGGTCGTCCGCACCTCTCAGGATGCCACATAGCCTGTAGGGGCGACCATTGGTCGTCCGCGCCTCTCAGGATGCCACATAGCCTGTAGGGGCGACCATTGGTCGTCCGCGCCTCTCAGGATGCCACATAGCCTGTAGGGGCGACCATTGGTCGTCCGCACCTCTCAGGATGCCACATAGCCTGTAGGGGCGACCATTGGTCGTCCGCACCTCTCAGGATGCCACATAGCCAAGAAAGGAACGTATGTATTACGTCTATATCCTGACAAGCCAAAAGGATACCGCGATGTATATCGGCGTCACAAACGATCTGCGCCGCAGATTGCGCGAGCATAAAAACGAGCAGGCAGAGGGTTTTACAAAGCAATATCACCTGCATAAGCTCGTTCATTTTGAGGAATATTCCGAAATCCAAGCGGCCATCGCACGCGAAAAGCAGCTGAAGCATTGGTCGCGCAACAAAAAGAACGCGCTTGTGGAAAGCAAAAATCCACAATGGTATGATTGGAGCGCTCCTCCCGAAAATCACCCCAACGAGGTAAAATCATGAAAAACAACGACGTCAAATTCACCCTCCCTATGCTGGAGGCCCCCCGCACCATGCGGATCCTGTTTCGCAAGGTAGGGAATTTGCAGTACATTTCACACCTGGACCTGCAACGAACCTTTAGCCGTGTGCTGGTGCGGGCGGGATTGCCCCTTTGGTATACCAAGGGCTTTAATCCCCATATCAAGATGGTGTTTGGCATGCCCTTGTCGGTGGGCGCCGAGAGTGAGTGCGAAATGCTGGATGTGCGTATCGAGCGTGACATGAGCGCTGATGAAATGCTACAGCGGCTCAATGCCGAGCTCACCGATGAGCTGCGTGCCCTGGCGGTTTATCCCGCCGAGCGAAAGTTTTCTGAGATCGCCTTCGCGGCATATGATTATAGCATCCGCACCGCCGGCGCCGATCAGGCCATGGCTGACCGTGTTGCCGCGCTTCTTGATGCCCCCGGTCTTACCGTCACACGCCGGTCCAAGTCGGGCGAAAAGGAGATTGACATCAAGGATTATCTCTATAGCGCCAGCGTGAGCTTTGAGGGCGGCCTGATCGGCATTCACGCGGTTCTTGCCGCCGGAGAGGGAAAATATTTAAGCCCGGAGCTGCTGATCACCGCGCTCAGGCAGCGCATGGGGATTTTGTCTGGTCTGCCCACCGAGGAGCACTACCGTATCCTGCGCCGCCGTGTGCTGCTGGCCGACGGTAAGACCCTGTTCCGATAAGGCTGCTTTTTGCCTTATTTTTTGCCATTTCTCACCCCATTTCCGGTCATTTCTCACTCTTGCTTTGAAAGGGACTTTTCGTAACTGGCGGCAAGGGCGGCGTTAAAAAAGTCATCAATGTCAAAGGAGCTATGCTCAGGCGGCTCCGCTTGCGCCGATCGGTATTGCCGATAGGGGAAGCAGGGCTTTTTGTCGCTTTTCCACCACTCGCGCAGCAACGAGGTTGCGCCCCGGCCGCTTTTAGCCTCAAAGGCCAACGCGCGCTCGGCGCGTTCCTCAATATAAGCCGCCGGCAGGCCCTCTGACATAAGCAGCGCCTTTTCCTGCTCGGAGAGCGCGCGGAGCTGGGCGGATGCCTCGCCCCCGGTCGGGGGCTGCTCTTTTTTTCTTTCCTCCTCTGAAATAAAATCCTCTATGATTTGTTTTTCTTCTTTTTTCTGCTCTTCTCTTTGGTGGTGTGGGTTCCCCTGGGGGACCCCTGGGGGGTCCCGGTCAGGCTCCTGCTCCGCAAGCCCCTTTTTGGCCCATTCCGCCCCCTCCAAGCGGCGGCGGATCACCGGCTCGATCATACGGGCAAAGCTGTTGGTCAGGGGATTGTGAAAGCTGGGCAACGGCTTGTTTTCCCGCTGTCTCGCGATCAAGGCAAGCAGCAGGGCTTTTACCTCCTTGGCGGGGAGATGCTCCAGTACCGGCATCCAATCGTACAGGAATAAAAAGCCGCTTTCTAAATTTGTTTTTTTCTTCATTTTTTCGTTTGGTTCCTCCTTTTTTTCGTGGTTGGTATGACCATTGTAGCAAAAAGGCGCTCGCTTGTCGTCAACTGACAGCGCGGCAGAGCCAAGAAAGGGAGCAAGAGATGGATATTCTCTATCAAGATCCGGATATTGTTGTCGCTGTCAAGCCCCGCGGTGTGCTGTCCGAGGCGGGGGGAGAGGAAACGATGCCGGCGCTTCTGGCCCCTCACGCGGGCCGGGTGTGGCCGATCCACCGTCTGGACCGTGCGGTTGGCGGCGTGATGGTCTATGCCAAAAACGCGACGGCGGCCGCCCGCCTTTCGGCGGCGGTGCGGGAGGGGGCGCTGTGTAAAACCTATCATGCTGTTGTCACCGGCGTGCCAAAGACCCCTGAGGGGGAGCTGCGGGATTGGCTTTACCACGACCAAAGGCAGAACAAAACCTTTGTGGCGGACAGTGCCCGCAAGGCGGCCAAGGAGGCGATTTTGCGCTATCGGGTTTTGCAGACAAAGCGGGTGAACGGTGTCGATTTTTCCCGCCTTTTGATCGAATTGCAGACCGGAAGGAGCCACCAGATCCGTGTGCAATTCGCCAGTCGAAAAATGCCGCTTGTGGGGGATGGCAAATACGGTAGCCGCGTGAAGGCGCCTTTTTTGGCTCTGGCCGCTACGGTGTTGCGCTTTCCGCATCCCAAATCCGGCCGGGAAATGACCTTTTCCGCCCCAACCCCTACCGATTTTCCGTGGAATCAGTTCGCCGAGAGTCACTATGAGATCGAGCGAAAGTTTTTGATCGCGTACCCCGCGGCAGAAATGCTTGCCGCCATGCCGGGGTGCCGTGTGAGGCGCATCGAGCAGACCTACCTCACCGCCGCCGCGGGCGAGACCAGACGGGTGCGGCTTTTGCGGGAAGGGACACAAACGCGCTACATTTATACTGTAAAGCGCCGTGTGAATATGCTGCGCGCGGTAGAAGAGGAGGCTGAGCTGTCGGCCAGCGAGTATCTGACCCTATTGCAAGAGGCAGATCCCACCCGCCGCCCTGTTCGCAAAACACGCTACTGCATCCCCTGCGGCCCCCACACGGCGGAAATCGACCTCTATGATTTCTGGCAGGACAGAGCCACCCTGGAGGTGGAGCTTGCCGCCGAGGACGAGCGCTTTACGCTCCCTGCCTGTATTCAGGTCATCCGTGAGGTTACCGAGGACGAGCGATACAAAAACGTCAATTTGGCAAGGGAATTGCCGGCGGATTGAATTTTTTTGCGCAAAAGCGAGAAAAAGCACGGAAGCAGCGCTTCCGTGCTTTTTCCTCTTTGCTCGACACGGTGGCAAGTGCTGTCGAAAGTCCTGCTTTTGACAAAAAATGCGGATTTCCGGAAACGAAAAAATATCCAAAATCGGAAAATAATTTGCGAAAGCTCTTGACTAAAACGGAAAAATGTGTTAAAATGATGCCAAAGACGGAAAACGGAGGTGCCTTATGGATTACATCAAGCGCATCAAAAAGATCAAAAACGAAAGAAAAATCACCAATGACGAGCTGGCGGAGCGAACCGGTATTCCGGGCGGTACGCTTTCCAAAATTCTGGCGGGGATCAGCGAATCCCCCAAGCTCAGCAATTTTGTGGCCATTTGCGAGGCGCTGAATTGCTCGCTGGATTACATCATGTACGGTATTGAGGAAAACCCCAATAACTATACATTGGATGAAGAAGAAATTGAGCTGATCGAGTGCTTCCGCTCGTTGGACGCGCGCGGCAAGGATACCGTGATCTCGGTACTGGAAAAAGAGGAGCGCTATATGCGCGGGGACATGAAAACGCCTGCCAAGCGGGCCAAGATCCTCTCGCCCGAGCCGTTGCGCGCCCGTCTTGCCGCCGCGTATGAGAGCAGTGACAACGGCTTTAAGCGCCTGACACTGCCGCTGTACGACCTGCCTGTTTCGGCGGGCGTGGGCGTAGCGCTGGACGAGGAGAGTACAGAGGAGATTACCGTCAGTGATAACGCCCGCACGCGCGAGGCGGATTTTGCCCTGCGCATCAGCGGCAATTCGATGGAGCCGCGCTACCGTGACGGCGACATTCTGCTGGTGCAGGAAACCGATAGCCTGGAATTTGGCGAGCTGGGCATTTTCATTTTGGATGGCAATGGCTTTTTTAAGGTCTTTGGCGGCGATCGGCTGTATTCTCTCAATCCCGAGTACGGCGACATTCTGCTCAAGGATTTTGAGGATGCCCGCATTGCGGGTAAGGTGATCGGCAAGCTGAAAAAGCGATGAGGAGGCCGGAACGCTATGAATAAGATCGAAGCTATGCTGGCAGAGCGCCAGCTGCCGGAGCTGCTGCGCTTTGCCGACGGCCGCGCTGTAACGAAAGAAAATTTTGAGGCGCGCCGTTTGGAAATGGTGGATATTTTGTGCCGTGAGGTGTATGGCTATGCGCCCCCCGCCCCCGACCGTGTGACCGCTACCGTGCTGAAATGCAAGGAAAAGGAATTCGCGGGCAAGGGCAGGGTGCGGGAGCTAAGCCTTTCCTTTCCCACCGATCGGGGGGAATTTGCCTTTCCTGTCACCGAGATCCTGCCCACCGGTGCCGGAGCTGACGCGCGCTGTCCGGTCTTTGTTTTCATCAACTTCCGCCCCGAGGTGCCGGACCGCTATTTCCCGACAGAGGAGATCCTGGATGCGGGATGCGGTGTTGTGCGCATCTACTATAACGATGTGGCCTTTGACGGCGAGGATCATTTCGCGGGCGGTATTGCCGCCATGTACGACCGTACCCGATACAGCTGGGGCAAGCTGCGCATGTGGGCCTTTGCCATGAGCCGTGTGATGGACTATCTGCAAACGGTGGATTACGCCGATTTGAGCCGCGTGGCGGCGGTGGGCCACTCCCGTCTTGGCAAGACCGCCTTGCTGGCGGCGGCCACCGATACCCGCTTTGCCATGGCCTGCGCCAATTGCAGCGGCTGTGCCGGTGACGCGCTGACCCGCGGCAAGGCAGGGGAGCGTGTAAAGCAGATCTACGACCGCTTTCCGTACTGGTTCTGTGAGAATTATGGCAAGTATGCCGAAAAAGAGGCGCAAATGCCCTTTGATCAGCATTTCCTGCTGGCCGCCATAGCGCCCCGCCGGGTGGCTCTTGGCACCGCCGTCGAGGATATTTGGGCAGATCCCGCGTCGCAATATCTGTCCGCCTGCGCCGCTTCGCCCGCATGGACCCTGTTTGACCAAAAGGGCTTTGCGCACCCTGACCGCCTGCCTGTTCCCGGTGACTGCCTGGATGGCGGTATGCTCGCGTATCATTTGCGTGAGGGAACGCATTTCCTTTCCCGCGCCGACTGGCACCGCTATCTTTGCTTGCTGTGAGCGGGCCTGCCGCGTCCAGCGCGGAACCCAAGCATACCCAAACATCATAGCAAAAAGTCGCTTTCGCTATCCTTTCAGGATGGCACATGCGGCTTTTTTTGCAGCCATAGCTCCCCAAATGGCCGTTGGAAGCGCGGGAGCGCGCAGAGCGCTCACAGACAGCCAAAATTCCAGTGGCCGCGGCGGATTTTCATTTTCCGATTGACATTTTATAGCGAAGCTTGTATAATAGGTTTATCTTTGAATTTTACTTGGAAACGGAGCAGTTATGAACCAACAACATGAAGTATCTGCCGCCCCCGAACGGCATCGGGAGAAATTTTCCTCCCGTTTGGGCTTTTTGCTGATCTCGGCGGGTTGCGCCATCGGTCTTGGCAATGTGTATCGTTTTCCCATTATCACCGGCTCTTACGGCGGCGCCCTATTTGTGCTGATCTATCTGGCCTTTTTGCTGATTTTGGGCGTGCCGGTCATGTGTGCCGAGCTGTCGGTTGGCCGTGCCAGTCAGCGCAGCATCGCCTCCTCCTTTGAGCGCTTGGAAAAGCCGGGGCAAAAGTGGCATTGGATGAAATTTTTGGGCATTGGCGGCAACTATCTGCTGATGATGTGCTATACCGTGATCGCTGGATGGATGCTGATCTATTTGTGCAAATATTTGGGGAATACCGCCATCGACGGTGCCGGCACACACTTTATGGAAATCAGGGACGCGGCGTTGCTGAAGGCGCATTTTGGCGAAACGGTGGGCCATGTGGGCCAAGTGATCGCTTCCACCTTTATCACGATCGTCGCATGCTTTCTGATCTGTTCTCTCGGCCTTCAAAAAGGCGTGGAGCGAGTGACGAAATATATGATGCTGGCGCTTTTTGTGCTGATCATCGGTCTTGGCATCTACTGCTCTACACTGCCCGGCGCCGGGGAGGGCTTGAAGTTCTATCTGATCCCCTCGCGTGAGAGCCTGAAGGCGGTCAACATCGGGGATGTGATCACGGCGGCGATGGGCCAAGCGTTTTTCACCCTTAGCGTGGGCATCGGCTCGATCGCGATTTTTGGCAGCTATATCGGTCGCGACCGCTCGCTGTTGGGCGAGGCTGTCACCATTACCGCGCTGGATACCTTTGTGGCGCTGGCCTCCGGCTTTATCATCTTTCCGGCATGCTTTACCTTTGCGGGCGGTATTCATACCGACGCTTCCAGTGTCGGTGCCTCCTTCCTCTTTACCACTCTGTCCAGTATCTTCAACTCGATGGGGCCTGTCACCGGCCGGATTTTCGGTTCCTTCTTCTTCCTGTTCATGCTGTTCGCGGCTTACTCTACCGTCATTGCCGTTTTTGAAAATATCATTTCCTTTTGGTTGGATTTGACCAAGCTCAAGCGCTGGCAGGTGTGCCTGATCAATATCGGTCTTTTGATGCTGCTTTCCTTGCCCGCCATCTTTAGCCTTGGGCTGTGGGAAAATGTCAAGCTGCTGGGCATGGGCTTTTTGGATCTGGAGGATTTTATCGTTTCCAATTTACTCTTGCCGCTGGGCAGCGTGTGCTATGTGCTGTTCTGTACCGCCCGTTACGGCTGGGGATGGGACCGCTTTAGCGAGGAAGTCAATACCGGCAACGGCCTGAAATTCCCCAAAAAGCTCCGCGTTTATATGACCTTTATTTTGCCGGTGATCATCCTTGCCTTGATGGTGGTGTCGCTGATCGGCAAATTTACCGCGTAACGGCGGATAGCCGCCAACAAAACACAGTGCCACAGGGCGCCTGCCCTGTGGCACTGTGTTTTATTGGTTGATCATAAAAAAGCTTTCAAGCACTATAAGATTATAAAGTAATGATACCGTGCGGTAAAGTTTCGTTTCGGTTTAGAATTCTGTGGTACAATTTCAAGGTAAAGTCGATACTTGGCTAAAAAAGTCGAATGAGCGCAAGGAGAAATGACGATGAATACACAAACCATCGACGGAAAATGCTACGCGCAAATGCTGCTGGGCGGCGCGGCCGCTTTGGCGGCACATGCCGAGGAGCTGAACGCGTTGAATGTTTTTCCCGTATGTGACGGTGACACCGGCACCAATATGACCAGAACCATGGAGGGGGGGCTTGCCGAGGTCGCAAACGACACCGATAGCATCGGTGCCATGTCAAAGCGCTTTGCCAAAGGCGTTTTGCTGTCGGCCAGGGGCAATTCCGGCGTGATCCTCTCGCAAATTTTCGCGGGGATCACAGAGGGATTGCAAGCGTATGATACGGTGACCGCCGCCGAGCTTGCCGCCGCCTATCGACGGGGCATTGCCACATCCTATGCGGCGGTGCAGAACCCGACCGAGGGCACCATTCTGACGGTGTTTCGTGAAAGCACCGAATATGCCGGCTCGCACATCGACCAAAGCTCTACGGTAGAGGATTTCTTTCGCCTACATATCGCCCAGGCGCGCCGCAGTCTCAGCGCCACCAAAGAGCTGCTGCCGGTGCTTGCCGAGGCCGACGTGGTAGACTCGGGCGCCGCTGGCTATCTGTACATTGCGCAAGGGATGTATGAGGCGCTGGGCGGCAAAGAGATTACCTATCAGGTAACAAAGCAGCAGGAGAGCGGCAAGCTGGATATTGATCGTTTTACCCGTGATAGCGTCTTGGCGTTCGGTTATTGCACCGAGGTGCTGATCCGCTTGACCACCGCCAAGGTGGATCCGGATACCTTTGAGCTGAAAACGGTTTTGCGCACCCTGGAGGAGCTGGGCGGCGAGAGCGTGGTGGCCTATAAGCAGGAGGATATTGTCAAGGTTCACGTGCATACCTTTACCCCGGGTGAGGTGCTGACAAGATTGCAGGCCTTTGGTGAGTTCTTGACGGTGAAGATCGAAAACATGTCGCTGGGGCACTCGGAGGCCGAGAAAAGAACAGAGAAAAAGACAGAGCAGAAAAAGAAATTTTCTGTGGTGGCGGTGGCCAGCGGCGACGGCATCTCGGCACTGTTTACCGATATGGGCGCCCACCGCATCATTGCGGGCGGGCAGACCGCCAACCCCTCCATTGAGGAGTTCATTGAGGCGTTTGAGGCATGCGACAGCGAAAATATCATTGTGCTGCCCAACAACAAAAACATCATTTTGGCGGCAAAGCAAGCGGCACAGCTCTATACCGATGCCGCCGTACATGTGGTAGAAACCAAAAACCTGATGCAGGGCTACAGCGCACTGTCTGTCATCAATCCGGGCGTTACCGATATAGAGGCCCTTGTGGGCAGCGCGGCACGCGCCGCGCAAAGCGTGCTGGACTGTGAGGTGACCCGCGCGGTTCGTGACGCCAACATAGATGGCTTTGTCATCAGACAAGGGGATTATATGGCGATCAGTCAAAACAGGATCGTTGCCACAGCTCCCACCGCCGAGCAAGCGGCGCTTGCGATGCTGGAGGGCGCTGACACCGATCTTTGCGAGATCATTACCGTCTTTACCGGCAAGGGCGTTACCGACGAGCGGCGGGTGGCGCTGACGCAGCAGCTGCAAGAGCTGTATGAGGATTGTGAGATCACGGTATATGAGGGCGGGCAGGATGTTTATGACTACTTTTTGTCGATCGAATAAGGAGGAAGCCTATGGATTTTGTCAAGATCGTTATTGATACCAAGGGCGGTGATAAGGGTGCCGCTACCATGATCAAGGGCGCCGCTATGGCGCTGGAAAAGCACCCGCAGCTATCGGTGCTGCTGCTGGGCGACGAGGCCTTCATTTCGGCGGAATGCGCCAAGCTGCAAATGCCCGCGGACCGTGTGGAAATCCTGGACGCGCCGGGTGAGATCACCAACTACGATTCGCCTGCCGAGGCCATGTTCCAAAAGACAGATTCCTCTATGCTGCGCGGGGTGTCGGCGCTGGCGCGGCGAGAGGATCTGTTCGGCATGATCACCACCGGCAATACCGGCGTGCTGATCACCGCCGCCATTCGTTATCTTTCGGGCACCGAGCGGGTGCGCCCCGCCTTGGCGGCGGTACTGCCGGCACAGACCGGCGGCTTTACCTGCCTTGTGGATACCGGCGCTACCGTAGATTGCACCCCGCCTATTTTGCATCACTTCGCCAGACTCGGCTCTGATCTGATGAAAAACATGTACGGCATCGCGGCCCCCAGGGTAGGCTTGCTTTCCAACGGGTCGGAATCCAGCAAGGGCAATAAGCTGGTCAAAGAGACCTATCCCTTGCTTCGTGATGACCAGAGCCTTTGCTTTGTGGGCAATATCGAGGGGAACAACGCGCTGTCCGGCGACTGCGACGTGCTGGTTTGTGACGGCTTTGCCGGCAATCAGGTTTTAAAGGTTACCGAGGGAACAGCAACCCGCATCATCACCGATGTGATGAAGTATGCCTACCGTACCGGCAGTGACGAGGTCAAAAAATTGGGTGCCCATCTCATGAGCGTGTATGACATCGGCTCTCTTGGCGGCGGCATCATTCTCGGCGCCGCGAAGCCTGTCATCAAGGCCAGAGGCAGCGCGGGCGAGGAGGCTGTGGTCAATACAGCGGCCATGCTACTGAATATGGCGGCCAATAAAGCGGTTTTCGCGCAAGATAAAAATAAAGTTTAAGTGAGGGAAGAATGATGTCTAAGATCAAAATTATGTGCACCTCTACCGGTTGTATCGAATACGCGCCCGAGCGCTATCATAACCTGGGCATTGATATTATCCGTGTTCATGTGCTCTTCAACGGCAGAGATTATAAGGAGGGGCTTGATCTGGATCCGGTTGAGTTTTATCAGCAGCTGGAGACGATCAAGGAGCCCAAAAAGAATTTGCCCCGCACCGCCATGCCGGATACCGATGAGATCCGGGGGTGCTTTGAAAAAGCCATTGCCGACGGCTATGACGAGGCGATTGTTTTTGTGATTTCTTCCGGGCTTGGCGGTACTTATAACCTGATCGGCCTGATCGCCAAAGAGTTTGAGGGCAGACTGAACATCCATGTGGTGGATACCAAGATCACCGCCTTCAGTGAAGGGATTTTGGCGATCAAGGCGGCCGAATTCGCGCAAAAGGGCATGTCCGCGCAGCAGATTTTAAAGGAGACTGCCTGGATGATGAAAAGCCAGGAGCTGATCGGTGTTGACGGCAAGCTGGATTACCTCATTTACAATGGCAGACTCAAAGGCGGCAAGGCCTTTATGGGGCAGCTGTTTAATATTTGCCCGGTGGTGCATTTCAACCGGGAGGGCGAGTGCGTCGCGATGGAAACCGTGCGCACCCCCAAAAAGGCGTTGATGCGCTCCTGCGAGATCCTCAAAGAAAAGATCGGCGATCGCGATCCGCGGGATTATATGCTTTGGCACCTGTATACCGGCCCCTCGCTTTTAGAGACCTTAAAAACGATTGAGAGCAAGTACGGCATTGTTACCAACCATGAGGATGTGATCATGTCCCCTGTCAGCGGTTGCCATAACGGCCCCTGGCTTGCCGGCTACGGACTTGTTTTCCTGCGCCGTGAGGACGAGGCGCTTGAGGATTGAGATGGTCGAGATCAAAACAGTTAAAACAGCCAAGGACATCAAAGAATTCATCAACTTTCCTCTGCGATTGTATCGGGATTGTCCCTTTTTTGTGCCGCCGCTTTACGGGGATGAGAAAAAGCTGCTCCGCGCGGGCGCTTGCGGCGATATGGCCGAGTCGGTGTTCTATCTCGCCGTGCGAGAGGGGAAAACGGTCGGCCGGATACAGGGCCTGATCCAAAAGCAATATAACCAGAACCACAACAAGCGCCAGGTGCGCTTTACCCGATTTGACAGTATTGATGACAGTGCCGTATCCAACGCTTTGTTTGCCGCCGTTGAAAAATGGGGGGCAGAGCGGGGGATGAACGAGCTCTGCGGCCCGCTTGGCTATTGCGACCTGGATCGTGAGGGGCTGCTGGTTGAGGGCTTTGAGGAAGACGCTACCTTTGAAGAGCAGTACAATTACGCCTATTACGGCGCTCTTGTGGAAAAGGCGGGCCTTCAAAAGGATGTCGATTGGCTGGAATTTGAACTGCGCCGTCCTGAAAAGAAAAATGAAATGCTTGCCCGCGCGGCAAATCGCACGCTGGAGATCAATAAATTGCATGTGGCAAGCACCAAAATGTCCAAACGGAAGTATATCGAGAAATACCGGGACAGCTTTTTTGATTGCCTTGATGAGTGCTACCGCCATCTCTACGGTACAGTGCCGATCGACAAAGAGACCCAGGAGGAGCTGATCAGGCAGTTTATGCTGATCCTCCACAAGGAGTATCTCATTTTGATCTGTGACGAACGCGAGCAGGTTGTGGGCTTTGGCTTGTGCTTTCCCAGTATTGGCAAGGCCGTGAAAAAAAGCGGCGGCAGATTGACGTTGCCGGCGCTTTGCAGACTGCTCAAGGCGGTCAGATCGCCAAAGGTCATTGACCTTGGCCTTGTGGCGGTCCGCCCCAAATATCAGCTTTCTGGCGTTAACGCGGTCATTCTGAACACACTCCTTGAGGCGATGCTCAGCGGCCGTTTACAGGCTTGCGAGACCAATCTCAATCTGGAGACAAATACAGCGGTGCTTTCCCAGTGGCGGCATTTTTCCGCCCGTCAACACAAACGCAGACGCTCATATATGAAAAAGATAGGAGAATAAACAATGTTAGAACAATTGAAACAGATTTTATGCCGGGTAATGCCTGAGGTAGATGCCTCCAAAATCACCGAACAGACCAATCTGGTCACCGATCTTGGCTTTGACTCGCTGGCGCTGATGATGCTCTCTATGGAAATAGAGGATGCGTTTCAGTTCAAATTCACCGAGTTTGTGCGCTTTGAAACCGTCGGTGACGTTTGCGGCTATCTGGAAAGCCGCATTTGATGCCGCGCTCTTGTCAGAGAGCGGACCGCGCACAATCTGACCACCGCTGCAAGCGGTGCCTTATGTACCCTGAAGGCTACAATCAAAAAATCACGTGCTGTACACGATTGTGTCGTGTACAGCACGTGATTTTTTCTCTTGGCGGGCATAACCGCCGCACACGCCACAAAGAGGGTGCGGTCCCACCAAGCCGGCGCTTATCCTTCGGCTTTTTCAAATAGCACTGTGGCATCTTCCGCTTTGGCGATCGCTTTGTCGCCTGCCTGGAAGCGGCCCTCTAACATGGCGCCCGAGAAGGCATCCTCCACCAGCCGCACGATCGCGCGCCGAAGGGGTCTGGCACCGTAGATCGGGTCAAAGCCTTCTTTGGCCACCAGTGCGGCCACCGTATCGTCAAAGGTCATCGAAATGCCAATGGCCTCCATGCGCTTTTGCACCTCGGCAAGCAATAGATGGGCAATGGCGCGAATATCGCTTTCACCAAGACGGTTGAAAATGATAATATCGTCAATGCGGTTGAGAAATTCAGGCCGGAAGGTGGCTTTCAGTGCCTCCATGGCCTTGGCATCTGCCTTTTCCTTGTCGCTTTGGGTATTCTCGCTTTGGGCAAAGCCAAGCGCCCCCCGCGCGGGACCGGTCATGGCGGCGGCCCCCACATTGGAGGTCATGATCAGGATGGTGTTTTTAAAATCCACCCGTCTGCCTTGCGAATCGGTCAGTATACCGTCCTCCAGCACCTGCAAGAGAATGTTGAACACATCCGGATGCGCCTTTTCGATCTCGTCAAACAGCACGACCGAATAGGGGCGGCGGCGGATTTTTTCGGTCAGCTGACCGCCCTCCTCAAAGCCGACATAGCCGGGAGGGGAACCAATCAGCTTAGAAACGCTGTGCTTTTCCATATATTCCGACATATCCATACGGATCATGGCGTTGGCGTCTCCGAACAGCAGCTCGGCCAAGGCCTTGCAAAGCTCGGTCTTGCCAACACCGGTAGGGCCGAGGAAGATGAAGGAGCCGAT
>SVQT01000018.1 GCA_015065215.1 Oscillospiraceae bacterium
TCCGATCTGATACATCAGCGACACCGATACGTGATCCAAACGATCCTCACGGCGCTGACCCGGCGCCGGCATCATACCACCACCGTAATAGCGGCCCACCATCGTGGGGGCGATCCATACCTTTTTAAAGCTGTGCTCAACACCGTCCACCGTCACTTTAGCGTTAGCGGGCTTATAATGAAACAAAAGCCCTTTGATCGCGATAGCGGTATAGTTGATCGGCTTGCCGGGGGTCTTTTCTCGTATTTTGTCCCCCACCTCACAGCAGTAACCGTCAATACCGAAACCTACGCCGTTGATAAAGCGATAATCCTTGCCTTTCACGGTAACGATGGGTAAATCACGGATGACCTCTTTGACAGAAAAGGGAGCGCACCCCACCTGTTTTTCCATATCCCGCAAAAAATCATTTCCGGTACCGGTGGCAAAATACAGAACGTCGTTTGTCACATCCAGACCGTCTGTGTCGTTGATAAAACGATTCAGAGTGCCGTCACCGCCAGAGACAATGATTTCATCCTCAGGGGCAATCGCGCCAAAAAAATCCGCATACGAGGTGATTGCGGTAATATCAGTCATCACCACTTCTTTGTCGTATACCTTGCGCACATTTTCTGCTTTCTCCTTGCCGGTATTGTTATCCGAATAAGGGTTATACAACACATATGCTATGCTCATTGAAACGCTCTCCTTATCTGATCAATTGGATAGGATGTTGTTTTATTTTAGCAAAGCAAAATAAACCGAAACGAAACAAATCGCCATTTTTTTAGCTTTTTCGACACACAAAAACACCCGACGCGTACCGGTCGGGTGTTGGTATTTTAATCAATAGTTCTCTTTTCTAACTTCAAAGTAGCTTCTGGGATGGGCGCAAACAGGGCAAAGCTCCGGCGCCTTTTTGCCCATGATCAAATGGCCGCAGTTGCGGCACTCCCACATGGTCTCTTCACTCTTTTCAAAAACCTTCTGCATCTCCACATTAGAAAGCAAAGCGCGGTAGCGCTCTTCATGCGTTTTTTCAATAGCGGCAACAGCCCGGAACTTCGCGGCAATCTCGGTAAAGCCTTCTGCATCAGCCTCGTCGGCAAAGGTGGCGTACATGTCGGTCCATTCATAGTTCTCGCCAGCGGCGGCAGCGGCAAGATTTTGGGCAGTGTTTCCCAGCTCACCCAGCAGCTTGAACCACATCTTGGCATGTTCCTTTTCGTTATCGGCGGTTTTGGTAAAGATCTCAGAGATCTGCTCATAGCCCTCCTTCTTTGCGACACTGGCAAAGTAGGTGTACTTATTGCGGGCCTGGCTCTCGCCGGCAAAAGCGGCCATCAGATTTTGTTCGGTTTTTGTTCCTTTCAGTTCCATTTTGGTTTCTCCTTTTTATATAAATTACGCCTCTTTCTCTTTGGCGCGACAAACAGGGCAAAGGGTATGCACGATCAGATCGTAGGAAAGAATCGGCATGTCAGTCTTGGCGGCAAAAGCGGCAGAAAGGTCGCCCAATTCCAAATCCAGCATTTTACCGCAGTCTGTGCAAATGGCATGCTCGTGCGGGGTGGGAGTCTTGTCATAGTAATCCGCCCCGTCAGCCGTGCGAATACGGCGGATCAGCCCTGCCTCACACAGCGCGTGTAAATTATTATATACCGTAGCAAGCACCATGCCGGGATAAAGCAATTTGGCACGGCGAAAAATCTCATCAGGTTGCAAATGCCCTTCTGATTCCCGCAAGACTTGCCATACGGCGGCACGTTTAACTGTCATACTTCACCTCCCAATATAGAATAATTCTAAAATTATTATAAACTTTTTTCTGCCTGTTGTCAAGTGTTTTTAGAAACATTATAATTTTTAAAATAACAAGCGGCCGACTTGTTTCTATGATGCCACATGTCCCCACACGACAAGCCATAAAAAATCGCGCAAGACCAGACGCGCCGGCGCCGCCCCCAAAAGACGTAGTGATCTGCGTTGAGGGGTAAGGCGAGGCGCAATGCGGTATTGCGCGATTTTTTGTTGTTATTTGGTTACGATACGGATGTTGGCAGGCTTAATCCCCGTCTGTTCATAGACAATCTCGTTGATCTGAGAGATCTGGTTAGGCTGCAACTCGCCGCCGCTGACCACCACTGAGCAGGTCTCGCCATTGATCACCGCCACGCACTGATCAAAGCCCTTGGCAAGAATCAAGGTCTCGATATTGGCTTCCGCCTCCATCGCCTTTGCCAGGTCGGCAATTTCCATAAGCGCCTCGGTCTTTGTCGCTTCATCGGCGCTTTCACTGTCTACCACACTCTGCAACACCTCCAGCGCCTCATCGCGGGCACGCTGGCGGCTGACCTGGGTTGCCGAAAAATAGCCGTCGGTGCTATCCACCAAGGTACTCCCCCCCTCGTTTACATCGCCGCCGGAGGGCGCTGCCGGCTCTTTTCCCTTACCGGCTAACAATACGATATTCAGCACCACCGCTGTCGCGATCAACAAAATGGCGCAGGTAATGATGATCGGCCGCCGCCCGATCTTCAGTTTTGGCCACTTCTTCTCCCGCTTTTCTTCTTCACGCAGTTCCAGTTGATTTTCCATTCGCTGTTCCTCCTTTTTCGGGGCTTGCCCCCGTTTCTTACTTCACCCTATGCGTCGGGCAAAAAAAATATGACAAAGCGCCGCGCTTATTTTCCACAATGACTTGACTTCCGCTTATTCTGTGCTATAATAAGAACAGATAGTTGCATGCGCAACCATTTTGAGGAAAGGAGGTAGCCTATGCCATCTCTTATACGATCGCTGAACGTCATCGGCAGATGCGGCACCCTGTTTCGTGCCGACCGACTGGAAAACTCTGGCGTAGATCCCTTCAATTACTTTTATCTCTTTTATATCTGCCGTAACCCCGGCGTATCTCAAGAAGCCTTGGGGCGTGCTTTGTATGTAAACAAAAGCAGTGTCACCCGTCATATTGCCCGCCTGGAGGAAAGCGGATTTCTAAAGCGTGTTCCCTCCCCCAGTGACCGCCGTTCGCTTTTGGTCTACCCTACCGAAAAAGCGGTCGCCTTGCTCCCATTGCTCCGTGAAGTAGGGAGCGATTGGAAGGGCGCCTTGACCAGCGGCTTTAGTGAAGAGGAAACTGTACTTTTTGAACGCTTGCTGCAACGGGCTATGGAAAATGCCCAAAAGGCGATGGGAGAGGAGGAGAAGCTGTGAAATTGATCTTTCGCTATTTAAAGCCCTTTTATAGGACCATGATCTTCGGGCTTTCGATCAAGGTGCTTGCCACCTTGCTCGAATTGGCGCTCCCCTATATTTTAAGCCATATTCTGGACAACGTGGTACCGTTGGGCGAGGTTCCCCCCATTCTCATTTGGGGCGGCGCTATGATCCTTTGCGCATTGGGCGCCTTTATAGGCAATGTGATCGCCAACCGCAACGCGGCAAAGGTGGCAAGAGACGCCTCACGGCAGATCCGCCACGACCTCTTTCACGCCACCATGCATCTGACCTCCCGTGAAACCGACGCTTTCACCATTCCGTCTTTGGAATCCCGCTTGACCTCGGATACCTATCATGTGCACCACTTTATCGGCATGATGCAACGCATCGGTGTCCGCGCGCCAATTCTGCTCATTGGCGGCATGGCGATTACGCTTGTGCTGGACTGGCGTTTGGCGCTGATTATGATCGCGACACTACCGCTACTCGGTATCGCTGTCTTTTTCGTGACCAAACGGGGTATGCCTCTTTATGCTGAAACGCAAAAAGCGGTGGACGGCATGGTACGTGTGGTCAGAGAGGATTGCCAAGGCATCCGTGTGATCAAAGCCCTATCCCGTGAAGATTATGAGCGCCGCCGTTATGATGTGTCCAACAAAGCATTGGTAGAAAGAGAGCAAAAGGCGGGTGTCACTATGGCGATCTCGCAACCTTTGATGAGCCTGTTTCTCAATCTCGGTCTGGTAGGCGTCATTTTGCTGGGCGCGCTTTTGGTCAGCAAGCAAAAATCCGAACCCGGCCACATCATCGCTTTTATCCAATATTTTACTCTGATGTCTACCGCTATGACAGTCATTACCCGTATTTTCGTACAGATCACCAAGAGCTCGGCCTCGGCAAACCGCATTGGAGAAGTGCTTGAGGTCTACAACGCCCACCAAGACAAGCAGGGAGAGGGTCTGCCCGAAAACCCGGACGAGCAAAACTTTCTGGTCTTTGAGGATGTTTCCTTTTCCTATAACGGCAAGCGAAATAATCTTTCCCATGTTAGCTTTTCGATCCCCCGTGGCGGCACCTTAGGTGTTATCGGCGCCACCGGATCGGGCAAAAGCACCTTGATCCGTCTGCTCATGGGCTTTTACGATGCCGATAGCGGTGAGATCCGCATCGGCGGACAACCCATTGAAGCATATGACGAGAAAAAGCTACACGCTCTTTTTGGCACCGTCTGGCAAAATGATTTTATCGGGGCAGATACCGTTACCGAAAACATTTCCTTCGGTCGAGAAATTTCAGAAGAAGACATTCGCCGTGCCGCAACCCTTGCGCAAGCGGCTGACTTCATTGAAGCCTTTCCTGAGGGTTATGATCATTTGCTAACCGCCAAAGGCACCAACGTATCGGGCGGGCAACGGCAGCGTTTGCTGATTGCAAGAGCGCTGGCAGGCAATCCCCAAATTTTAGTGCTTGACGATGCCTCCTCGGCGCTGGATTACCGCACAGACGCCAATTTGCGCCGCGCCATCCGAGAAGAAATGAAAACCACCACTGTGGTCGTGGCGCAGCGTGTCAGCTCTGTCATGCACGCTGACCACATTCTTGTGTTGGAGCAGGGCGCTGTTATTGGCGCCGGCACCCATCAAGAATTGCTTGAAAACTGCCCTGCTTACAAAGAGATCAGCGACTCGCAGATGGGAGGTGCTTTCCTTGAATAACATGAAAATCGGCGGCGGTGGCGGCGGCATGGGCAACTCCCGCAGTCTGCAAAGCACCACCAAGGATCAAAAGCAATCAAGAGCTACCAAACGGCGTGTCCTGCTTCGCATGGGCAAGTATCTGTTCAAATACCCCAAAACCGTTATCCTCGCCTTTATTTTGATGCTCGCCTCTAATATTTTGGCTTTGGCGGGTCCCAAGCTTTCCGGTATTGCCATTGACGCCATCGCCAACAAAGGCGGGGTTGATTTTGACACCGTGTTCCTGTATGTGGGGCTTTTGGTTGTTTTTTATCTACTCTCCGCCATCATGTCCTATATCCTTGCCATCATCATGGTACGGCTGGGGCAAAAAATCATCTACACCCTGCGCCGTGAGGTCTTTGAGCATCTGACCACGCTGCCGGTCGGCTATTTCGATACCCACGCCACCGGCGATATTATCAGCCACATTTCCTATGACATAGATACGCTGAACGCCTCGCTTTCCCATGATCTGTTGCAGATCTGTGCCAGTATCGTCACCGTGGCAGGCGCTCTCGGTATGATGATCTCGATCTCCCCCATCCTCTTGCTGGTTTTTGCGATCACCGTACCCGCTTCTTTGCTCTTTACCCGTTTTAAAACCAAACACGTCCGCCCGCTTTTCAAGGCAAGATCTATGAAGCTCGGCGAATTGAACGGCTATGCCGAAGAAATGCTTTCCGGGCAAAAAACAGTACGTGCCTATTCCCGCGAAGCGGTAATTGTGGATCGCTTTGACAATCGCAATAACGAGGCGGTAGAGGCCTATTACCGTGCCGAATATTACGGCGCCATGATCGGCCCCTCAG
This sequence comes from Oscillospiraceae bacterium, assembly GCA_015065215.1. Classification (GTDB taxonomy): domain Bacteria; phylum Bacillota; class Clostridia; order Oscillospirales; family CAG-272; genus Firm-07. Next base: position 5,753 of record SVQT01000018.1, read on the forward strand.
TGAACTTTATCAATAATCTATCGATCGCCATGGTGACCGTGCTGGGCGGCGTACTCTACATGCTTTCCCTGACTTCGCCTGCATTACCCGCTTTTTTGATATTGACCATCGGCGACGTCTCTTCTTTTGTGCAGTACTCGCGTAAATTCGCGGGGCCGATCAACGAGCTTGCCAATATCATGAGCGAATTGCAGTCGGCACTGGCCGCCGCGGAGCGCGTCTTCCGCTTGATTGATGAAGAACCGGAGTGCCCCGATAAGGAAAATGCCCTGGTACTGACCGAAGTCAAGGGAGATGTGGCGTTTGATCATGTACGCTTTGGCTATCTGCCCGAGAAAGTGATCTTGCACGATCTGACCGTCCACGCCAAGCCGGGTGAAACCGTTGCCATTGTCGGTCCCACCGGCGCCGGTAAGACAACGGTCATCAACCTCCTGATGCGATTTTATGACGTAAACGAAGGGGAGATCCGCATTGACGGCACCGAGCTGCGAGATGCCACGCGTTCCTCTTTGCGCGGTGCCTTTACAATGGTTTTACAAGAAACCTGGCTCTTTCACGGCACCATTTTTGAAAACATCACCTACGGCAAAGAAAACTCCACTATGGAAGAGGTGATCGCCGCTGCCAAGGCAGCCCATATTCATCACTATATCGAATCTCTGCCCGAAGGGTATCAAACCGTACTCTCGGACGACGGTGTCAATATTTCCAAAGGCCAAAAGCAACTCATCACCATCGCGCGGGCAATGCTTTCGGACTCCTCGATGCTGATTTTAGACGAGGCCACCTCGAATGTGGACTCCCGTACCGAGCAACAAATTCAAGAGGCGATGCACACTTTGATGAAAGGCCGTACCTGCTTTGTGATCGCGCACCGACTTTCCACCATCCAAAACGCGGATACCATTCTGGTCATTCAGAACGGACGCGTGATCGAAGCCGGCAACCACGATTTCTTGATGCGCGCAGGCGGCTTCTACGCAGGGCTTTACAACTCGCAATTTACCTAAGCAAGCAGGAGTCGAAACATATGCAATTTCACCTATTCACTTTAAACGCCTCACATGCGCATCACGCGCTGTCGATCCGCTGCCTTGCCAACGCCCTTCGCGATGCCGGCTTTCGGGCGGATTACAGCGAGGCGAATTTAAAAGATCGCAGCCATGCCGTTTTGGCCGCGTTGATAGAAAAAAACGCGGATGTTTACGGGTTTTCCTGCTATATTTGGAATGTGGAGCCAATGCTGAAATTGGCAGCCGACATAAAGGCACTCCGCCCTGACTGTCGCGTTTTATTGGGCGGCCCCGAGGTCTCTTTTGATACCGATCGCTTCACCGCTCTCCCCTTTGTAGACTGCGTGCTATGCGGCGAGGGAGAGGAAAGCATTGTGGCGGCGGCAACACGACTGGAAAAGGGGGAGCAATTACCGTCCCTTTTGATCGGTACGCCTTACACCGCCTTTACAAAGCGTGGCATCCACTATGAAAACGATCCGGACCTTAGCGGCCTTCTCTACTATGAATCCAGCCGTGGCTGTCCCTTTTCCTGCGCCTTCTGCCTCTCGGGCAGTGAGGGAAATGACCCTCACGCCATACGCGCAAAATCCGCCGAGGATACCCTGGCCGATCTTTTGGAATTTGAGCGTTTCTCTGCCCCCATCACCATCAAACTGGTGGACCGCACCTTTAACTTTAACAAAGAGCGTGCCAAAATGATTTGGCGGGGCTTGCTTGATCCGCGTTACACCAAATGCTATCATTTTGAAATAGCGGCAAATCTGCTTGATGAAGACTCCTTTGCCATTTTGGCGCAATTTCCTAAAAATAAAATCCGCTTGGAAATCGGCTTGCAGTCCACCAATCAGGCAACCCTTGCCGCCATCAACCGACATGCCGACACCGCCAAAATACTGGCGGCGGCCAAGCGACTGACCGACATGGGCAACTGCCATATTCATCTGGATCTGATCGCGGGGCTCCCCTATGAAAACTACACCTCCTTTGCCCGTTCCTTTGATGCGGCCTACTTTTGCTGTAACGTGCTGCAATTGGGCTTTCTCAAACTGCTCCACGGCACGTCTTTGCGCCGCGAAGCGACCAAATATGGCATGGTCGCCGAGGCAAATCCCCCCTATACGGTTTTGAAAACCGACGCGATCTCCTTTGCCCAATTGGAAAAGCTGCACGCCATTTCAGACCTGTGTGAACGGCTACGGGACAGTAACCGCTTCACCCGCACCCTTGCTCTTTTGCTCCCCGACTGCTTTACGCCTTTTGCCTTTTACCAAGGGTTTGCCGACTATCTGATCAACACCGCCGGCAAGGCAGTGCAAAAAATCTCACAGCGTGATCTTTTCCTGTATCTGTCAAGCTTTGCGAAACAGATATTACCAATACAGACCCACTGGGCTATTAGCGAGGCGCTTCGCGCTGACTTTGCCTGCGCCGAAGTGCGACGGCCACCCCAAAACTTATAAATCAGGAGAAAATCATGGAACGTGTTTTGATTTCCGGCGGCTCCCGCGGCATTGGCGCGGCTATGGTGCGCGCCTTTACCAGAAAGGGTCATAAGGTCGCCTTTCTCTACCAAAGCCACTCGACAGCGGCAAAACAAGTAGCGGCCGAAACCGGCGCCACCGCGATCTGCTGTGATATTTCAGATCCAATAGCGGTAAAAAATGCCGTTAGCATTGCCGCAAGCGTACTGGGCGGCGCTCCTTCTGTGCTCATCAACAATGCGGGTATCTCGATGATCGGACTCTCGCGTGATATGACCGACGAGGAATGGAAAACCATTTGCGATACCAACCTCTCAGGCGCCTTTTATCTTTGCCGTGAGGCGCAAAGCGCTATGATTGCCGCGCACTACGGCAGAATTATAAACATCGGCTCGATGTGGGGCAAAACAGGTGCCTCCTGCGAGGTGGCCTATTCCGCAACCAAGGCGGGACTGCGCGGTCTGACCATGGCCCTTGCCAAAGAGCTGGGCCCCGCCGGCATCACTGTCAACTGCGTGGAACCGGGATTGATTGAAACAGAAATGAACCAGACACTGGACAAGGCGATCAAAAATGCCCTGATCGACGAAACACCGGTTTGCCGCATCGGCACCCCCGATGATGTGGCGGCGGCGGTACTCTTTTTTGCCGATCCAAACGCCTCTTTCATTACCGGACAAATTCTTGGTGTTGATGGCGGTTTTGCCGTTTGAGACTAAACCACAAAAGGGGCTGCGTCACTAAACGCGGAAGTTGTGATTTCGGCACCACAGGCGTACAACGGTACGCCAAGTGTCGAGAGCGCGACTAAAAAACACACAAAAAGGCCGCTTTGCCATCAAAAAGTGATGGCAAAGCGGCTTTACTCTATACTTTTCGTGTATTTCTTGTTCGGCGCTTGTGTGAAGCGCCTTGCGCTTTGGCAAAGACAATTTCACGCATCCTCACCCAAAATGTTTCATTTGTATTATAATAGCGCGACAAAGAAGTGTGCCGCAAATGACACAACAAGGTCACAAGCATCAAAAAGGGGCGCCAAAGCGCCCCTTCTGGTGTTTGTCATTCTTATTCTTCTCTTCTCTTCTTTACCACAATCACGCAAGCGGTTGCGATCATGGCAGCACCCAGAACACTGATCACCACGATCAGGGCCGTCAGACCGTTAGCGGCCGCGGGAGCAATAGAGTTCGGACTCATATTCAGCTCCTCCACTGCCAACACAGCGGGGGCGGAAGAGGCGGGAGCAATGTGATTGACCTGCGCGGAAACGCCCAGAATACCGGGCTTAATTACCGTCTCACCGTCGATGCTTACCACATCCCCTGCCTGGTAGAATACGTCGTTCACCAACCAAGTGTCATACTCATCGGACAAAATCGTGTAAACATCATGGCAAGTATTGGCGTTCAGAGTGAGCATAGCGTCCAATTGGCCGTTGCCATCCAGGTAGGTGACAGCATAGTAGTTACCGGATTTGACAATAACGGTAACGCCCTGTTTATCTTCGACACTACCCAAAGTATGGGTGGCGGAAGCACCACTGATCAGATCAATGGTAACAAAACGATTGGCAACATCCAACAGATAAGGCAAATCACCAAATCCACGACCGTTGGCGTCATAATTGTAAGAGTTAACCTTCAGGGTATTCATCAAGGAACCGCTGGTCTTATCGGCAAAAATACCGCAACCGTAGCTAAAGGCTACCGCATGATTGACAGGATACTCAAGGCTCTGCTTTGCGCCGTATGCGATAAAGCTTTCAATATCCTTGACAGTGTAATACGCAACCGTATTGTTTTCGGGCACAGTGGTGCCTGCCTCACAAGGCGCGTAAAGATACTTGCCGTCCACCAATTCACGGGTGAAGTAGCCGTCCAGCCGCTCCCCTGCCTGCAATTGAACACCCAGCATTTCGCAGCCTTGCAGACCCTGAGCAACCATTGCGCTGAGGATGGTCATATTTCCGGCTTCGTACAGATCTTGCCAGGTATATTTATAAAGGCCGTCGATTTCATAGTGAATGCTATTCAAGGGCACTGTCACATCCGAAACTGCCTTGGCAACCTGAGCGGTGGTCCCGTTCAGAAAAGCGTTGATGTCGGTAGCGCTTGCCACACCATAAGAAACAGTTCCGCTATTGGCGGCAACCACGCTCTTTTCATTCATAGAATTGACGACAATCACCGGTACATTGGCGGCAAGCTTGTGGCAATTACGGAATTCGCTGAGTGTATGACCCTCAGCGGTCATGTTCCAAACGATCACGCTTGCACCGGAAGCGATCATGTAAGCGCCCTCCTGGTAAGGATTGGTTATACCCCTAACCGGGTTCGGCTCAAACACAGAGGCGCGGGTCCAAGCATTCAAGTCGCCGTACTTGGCGTCGCCGCTGCTTACCAGACCGAAATCATAAAGATTGATCGGTTCCGTGGAAATATTGGTCAGCTCAAAGCTTTCAAAAGCATCATTTTCATCGGTAACAGGAATAAACTCGGTGATGACCAGAGCGCCGTCATCGTTGTAATTACCCGAACGGTACTCGCTGATCTTTTCAAAGTAATCCGCTTGCACGGCCAGCAGCTTACCTACATTATTCTGTTCCTTGATCGGTTCTACCCCGCGGGAAACCAGCAAACCGACCTTGTCGCTGGAGGAAACGTCTACGCCGTAAATATAATGCGCGGAGTAACCTGACTGCACATAGCCGTCGCCGCCAAAGTTATAGGCACCGTCGGTATTGACAGAAGTGTCGGCCATATTGCCATCATAACCAAAGGCAATCGAAGGAACCAATTCCACGATCGACTGGATGCTGCTGCTGTTCTTCAACTCCTGGAGCGAGTAAGTATCCCATGCCATATTCTTGCCCTTGTCATCTTTGGCATCGCCCACAAACCAATAGCGATGCTCGATCGCCTCTACCTGAAACGTCTCCGAGGTGATGGCAAGCACCTTAGCATCAGCGGAAAGACCATATTCAGCACGGAATCCCGCAAGCGTTACACCATCTACCGTGGCAATCAGATCTGCCACGTTGGCGGTAACATCGACAGGATAGAGCAAAACCGCCTCGCCGGGGCTGAGCACAGCATCCTTGGCAGAAAGATTATCCAAAACTGTTTCGCCCACAGTCAAGGACTGACCGATGTAGGCGGAAAGAGCCGCGCCTTGCACATGCTCGGTGCCATCGGCATCCAGTGTCACATAGCCGGCGGCATAGGCGGCAAGATCAACAGCCTCGGTACCGGCATTGTACACCTCAATAAAAGGAGCCAAAGGATTTTCGGGCAGGGTCGCGATCTCGGTGATGTAGAGCGCCGAACCGATCTCGCCGCGCTTCTCGTACACGGTGATCTCATCCACTACGCAATCAATACCGGGGGTTACACAAAATCCCAGATAAGCGCCTTCGAACACGGTGAATTCCTGATAGGCGGCCTGCGCCAAGATACGGGCAGTGTCGTCGCGGATGTTGCGGGGATCCGAAACCAACACATCGTTCACATAGATGCAGGGAGAGGACATGCCGTCAAACTCCATACGAACCCGCATCTCCACATCCACCATCAGCTTGCTGCCGCGAATATCCAGCACATTGGTAGTGCCGGGAACATTGTCCACATCGCCGCAAAGCTTTTCGTACAGGGTCATGTTGGTATTATTGTCCACACGATAAGCGGTAAGGCCGCATTCCTTGAGAAGCTTCGTGGAAACATCGCCGCAGTCAAGAGAAAAGTTCCCCGCCAGCTGGTGATTGCCCCAACCGGAAATGCGAATGACCGCCTCGGCATACTGAACCAGCTGATCATCGGCCTTGTAAATGAAAGACATATAGCCATCATCCTTGCTGGAAGAGGAGGCCAGGTAAGTCAATGTATACTCAACGGTGCAAGCGCCGTTCAATACCTCGGCCATCTCCTGCGCGTTGGAAATGAACATGTACTCATTTTTGGAACCGCGGTTGCGCAGATACAGCCGCCCGTTCTTGATTTCATACATATAGGCACCGGCATCCTTTTCGGTAGCGGTGACATTTGCCTCATGATCTTTGACAAATGACGCGCCGCTGGGCAAGAACCACCCCAAGGTATCAATAACCTTGTCGGCACCCTGCACCACGGTATCGGTGTCAAAGGATTCATAGTAGTGATAGATGCGTCCGCTCTTATCCGCCGTAATAGCGGTAGACTGGTCAGCAGTACCGGTAGCGGCACCCGCCAGCAGGGCGGGAACGAGGCCGGCGACCATCAGAACCGCCAGCAGGATGGACAGGAATTTTTTCATCTGTTTTCTCCTTTTCGTGTTTTCTTCTTGTGGCGTGAGGCCCACGCACACACGCATATGCATACGCACGGGGCATTTAGTCATATTAAATTTTACTACATTATCACCTTGATGTCAAGGCACTGTATATACTTTTGTAGGAAATACCAAAAAACGGCACAACTTTTTGCGCACCTCCACAAAGGAAATTTTCAAAAACTCTTTCACTATCCCATATCTTGTGGTATAATGGGGAAAAGACAACTATTGACAAAAGGAGGTGTCACGATGCAACAAGAGGATCGCAATAGCTTTTTGCCCATCTGCCGCGCCGATATGGAGGCACGGGGCTGGGATGCACCTGACTTTGTCTATGTCACCGGCGACGCTTATGTAGATCATCCTTCCTTTGGCGTCGCCATCATCTCCCGCGTGTTGGAGAACGCCGGCTTTCGGGTAGCGATTCTGGCCCAACCCGACTACAAAAGCGCTGACGCCTTTCGAAGCTTTGGCAAGCCCCGACTTGGATTTTTGGTCACTGCCGGCAATATCGACTCGATGGTGGCGCACTACACCGCCGCCAAAAAGAAACGCTCTACCGACTATTATTCCCCCGGCGGCGCAGCCGGAAAACGCCCGGATCGAGCGGTGATCGTTTACTGCAACCGCATCCGCGAGGCGTACGGTGATATACCGATCATCATTGGCGGTCTGGAAGCATCGCTCCGCCGCTTTGCCCACTACGACTACTGGGAGGATCGAATCCGCCGATCGGTGCTGGTGGATGCCCGCGCGGATCTTCTCACCTACGGCATGGGCGAAAAGATTTTGGTGCGCATTGCGCAATTGTTGGATAAAGGCGTGCCTGTGCGCAAAATCCGCGATGTGCGCGGTACCGTCTATATGGCCACCCCCGGCGATACCATACACTATCCGGTATCGGCTCAATTCGACTTCAACGAGCTAAAAACCGATAAACGCAAGTACGCCCAAGCCTTTGGCGTGCAGTACCAAAATCAGGACGCCATCAGCGGCGGCGCCATCATTGAGCATTATGATAGCAAAATGCTGGTGCAAAATCCCCCCATGCCCCCCTTAGAGCGTGAGGAGCTGGACAAGGTCTATGCCCTGCCCTATATGCGCACCTGGCACCCTGTTTACAAGGAGACTGGCGGCGTACCGGCCATTGAAGAGGTGCGCTTTTCGATCACGCATAACCGCGGCTGCTTCGGCGCCTGCAATTTCTGTGCACTGGCCTTTCATCAAGGCCGCACCGTTCGTTCCCGCAGCATTGAGAGCGTGGTAGCGGAAGCCAAGCTGATCACCGCTATGCCGGATTTCAAGGGCTATATCCACGACATTGGCGGCCCTACCGCCAATTTCCGCGGTCCCGCTTGCGACAAGCAATTGGAAAGCGGTGTTTGCGTGAAGCGCAAATGCCTTGCGCCCAAGCCCTGCCCGAACCTGAAGGTTGACCACAGCGAATACATCCGATTGTTGCAAGCGGTCGAAGCGCTACCGGGCGTAAAAAAAGTGTTCATCCGCTCCGGCATCCGCTTTGACTATCTGCTGGCCGACAAGGATGAGAGCTTTTTCAAAAAGCTGGTGCGGGATCACGTCAGCGGGCAGTTGAAGGTGGCCCCCGAGCATTGCGCCGACCGTGTACTGGATGCTATGGGCAAGCCTCACTTTGAAGTCTACCAGCGCTTCCGCCAGCGTTATTTCGAACTGACCAAATCGATGGGCAAAGAGCAATATTTGGTACCCTATCTGATGTCCAGTCATCCGGGTAGCGATCTGGCCGAAGCGGTAGAGCTTGCCGAATGCCTGAAGCGGGATCATTACGCCCCCGAGCAGGTCCAGGATTACTATCCCACCCCCGGTACCGCCTCAACGGTAATGTATTACACCGGCATCGACCCGCTGACCATGAAAAAGGTCCACGTGACCACCGACTATCACGAAAAGCAGCTCCAACGTGCCCTGCTCCAGTTTAACCGACCGCAAAACGCCCCTCTTGTACGGGAGGCGCTACGCAAAGCAGGCCGTGAGGATCTGATCGGCAACAGCCCCCATGCCCTCGTTCGCCCGGAACGGGGAAAGCTCACAGAGAACCCGCAAGGCGCCCCCAAAAAGAGCAAGAATCGGGCGCGCACTGATAAAAAAAGCGGGAGAAATGACAAAAAAGCCCCGCAACGGTGTGAAAAAATCAAGGAAAAGCCGCTCCGCCAACAAAGCCGGAACACACAACGAAAAGCTTTCGATAAACGCAAGTGAAAGGAAAAATAACATATGGAAATCAAGGTAAAACTCTTACTTTCCCGCGGAATGGAAATGCCCGCTTACGCGACAGACGGATCTGCCGCTGTAGATCTGCGCGCCGCGATAGAAGCGGACACGACCCTCACCATCGCCCCCGGCGAGCGGGCACTGATCCCAACCGGACTCGCGATTTCTCCTGAAAGTAAAAACGTAGTTGCGATCATCGCCGCCCGTAGCGGCCTTGCCATCAAAAAAGGTATCTGCCTTGCCAACAGCATCGGGGTCATCGACTCTGACTACCGCGGGGAGATCTGCGTGGGTCTGCTCAACACCTCAAAGGAGCCCTTTTCGGTTGCCCGTGGCGACCGCATTGCCCAGATGATGTTCATGCCGGTCTATGCCGCCCGGTTCCTTCAAGTAGACTCGCTGGACGATACCGAGCGCGGCACCGGCGGATTTGGCTCGACAGGAGTAAAGTGATGCGCGTTGTATTAGCCTCCAAATCCCCCCGCCGTCGGGAAATCCTCTCCTCTCTGGGCATCGCCTTTGAGATTGTCAGCGCCGACGCCGACGAAAGCTCCACCATCACCGACCCGGCTCTTTTGGTACGGGAGCTTGCCCTGCGTAAAGGGCGCGCCACCCGTGCATTGCTTGAACGGGAGGGCAAATGGGATGCCGACACCCTGATCATTGCCGCCGACACAGTGGTCGCGACCGATCGGGAAATTCTTGGCAAGCCCCATGATGACGCTGATGCCGCCAGAATGCTACGTCTGCTCTCCGGCAGCACACACAAAGTCATTAGCGGCATTTCACTCTTAATCGGTGACCGCGAGATCGCCGGATTTGACAGCACCGCTGTTCACTTTGCCCCAATGAGCAATACCGATATTGATTGGTATGTGCAAAGCGGCGAGCCCCGCGACAAGGCAGGCGCTTATGCCGTACAAGGCCTTGCCTCGATTTTTATCCGGGGGCTGGAGGGATGCTATTTTAATGTAGTGGGGCTCCCGGTTCACCGTCTCAATGAGCTGCTCACCAAGTTTCTTGGTTTTGGCATCGTGGGCCTGCTCAAATCTTCTCGCGATTGATACCGGTCACAAGCAACCGCTTTTCAGGACGCCGAACACCGCAATACGCTTTTTGAAGTATTGCGGGGGCGGCGTCCTGATTTATTGACAGCTTTTTGCGGTCTTTGGCAATTTTTTCTTTGTGTGATGATTGCGTGACCTCCAAAATGTAAATAATTTTAAAACAGGAACGATTTTTTCACGCTACAAACACAAAAAAGTGTTATAATGCAATCTGTAATATTTTTTGAGGGGGATAATCATGCTTTCGCTTCGTGAAATCGCAAAAACCTACATGAGCGGCGATACCGGCGTAACAGCGCTAAAGGGCGTGTCGATCGACTTTAGGGAAAGCGAATTCGTATCAATTCTGGGTCCTTCCGGCTGCGGCAAGACTACTCTGCTCAACGTCATTGGCGGCTTGGACCGTTATGACGGCGGCGACCTTGTGATCAACGGCCGATCCACCAAATCCTACAACGATGCCGATTGGGATACCTATCGCAACCATTCTATCGGCTTTGTCTTTCAAAGCTACAATCTGATCTCGCACCAGACAGTTCTTTCCAACGTGGAATTGGCGCTGACCCTTTCCGGTGTTTCCCGTGAAGAGCGCCGCCAGCGTGCCATAGAGGCGTTGGAAATGGTCGGGCTTGGCGATCAGATCCATAAAAAGCCCAATCAGATGTCGGGCGGTCAAATGCAACGTGTCGCCATCGCGAGAGCGTTGGTCAACGATCCGGATATTTTGCTGGCCGATGAGCCCACCGGCGCGCTGGATACCCAAACCAGCGTACAGGTCATGGAAATTCTGAAAGAGGTGGCCAAGACCAAGCTGGTTGTTATGGTTACCCACAATCCGGAGCTCGCCGACCAGTACAGCACCCGCATCATTCGCTTGCGTGACGGCTTGATTACCGACGATACCAATCCCTACACCGCGCCAAAAGCGACCGCCCCCGCAAAAGGCACCGAGACCCAAGCAAGTGATGCCCCCGAAAAGGCGAGTGCCAAAAAAGAGGTAAAAAAGGGCAAAAAATCCATGTCCTTCCTCACCGCCCTTTCGCTGTCGCTCAACAACCTGCTGACCAAGAAGACCCGCACGCTGCTGGTCTCGGTAGCCGGCAGTATCGGCATCATTGGCATCGCGCTGATCCTGGCGCTTTCCAACGGCGTAAACCTCTTTATCGCGGGCGTGCAGGAGGAAACGCTGACCTCCTACCCCATCTCCATTACCGCCGAGACTTCGGATTATGCCGCAATGCTTTCCGCTATGGTGGGGACCAGCGGCGAGGATAAAGAAAACCGCGACCCCAACAAGGTCTATGTTGACGACTCGATCAGCAATATGGTACAGGCAATGGTCACGATGGATAAAAACAATCTGACCAAATTCAATGAGTATCTGATGAGCCGCTATGACGAAATCAAAGCCGATCTCACCGCCATACAGTACTCCTACAATATGGACCTACAGATTTTTAACGGCAACAGCCCCTACGGTGACAAGGGTCTGATTCAGGTCAGCCCCTCCGGCGTTCTCTCAAACTTTGGCGATCAGTACTCCGGCCTGTCCGGTATCACCAGCGGCATCAGCATCTTCTCTGAGATCATGCCCGGCCGTGACGGCGAGCTCATCAACGCAACTGTAACCGAGCAATACAACATCGTAGACGGCAGATGGCCCGAGAAGGAAAACGAGCTCGTGCTGGTGGTAGACCGCAGCAATACCCTTTCGAACATCACCCTTTATATGTTGGGTATGCTGGATCCCGATGAAATGACAGCGATGATGGCCGCTATGATGGTGGGCGAAAAGTACGAGGCCAATACCGCAGGTCTTTCCTTTACCTATCAGGATTTTTACGATCTGGATCTCTTCCTTGCCTACAACTCGGATTTTTATGAGGAGACCGGTGATCGCTACGATGCAAACGGCGCTTCCTTGCCCCTGTGGGGCGACAAACGCGATAAGGAAGGCTTTGAAGCTGGCTCGCTGCGCGAAAAGGGAATGAATTTGAAAATCGTAGGCGTGATCGCCCCCAACCCGGATGCCTCCTCGACCTCGATCTCCGGCTCGATCGGTTACACCGCGGCCTTGACCAAAGCCGTGCTGGCAAAGGTAGATGACAGCGCCATCGTCAAGCAGCAGATTGCCCATCCCACGCATGACGTACTCACAGGCCTCCCCTTTGCCATTGAGGATGCCGACACCCTGACTGAAGCGCAAAAGGTCGAAAAGCTCGAGACGTACTTTGGCAGCCTCAATCCCGCCGAAAAAACAACCGCCTTCCTTGCCATTCGCACTGAGGTGACCGATGCCAAAATGGCAGAATACCTTGCCAAGATCAAGGAGGTCATCAACACCCCCGAAAAGAAAAAACAGTTCCTCATTGACCTTTACGGCTTTAACAGCGGTAACGGCTCGCTGGCCCCCGGCTCCTCTGCCAACGAGGCAGTGGCCGCCCTGCTTCTTGCCATGAATGTCTACCCCGGCTTCACGCTGGAGCAGTATCAAACACAGGTCGTTCCCAACTTCTCCGCTATGTTCCAACTGGACGGCATTCCAATCACTCCCCAGGATAACCCCGATATTTATAACACCTACAGTGGGTTGATCTCCACGATGTATAACACAGCGGAAAAACTGGAGCGCGCCTTTGACAGCATGACCGAGACCACCTTTAAAATGGTGTACGGCTTGGTAGAAACGCAAAATGTGACCATCGAGGCAGCCAACCCTGCCGCCCCACACTTTGCCGCGTTTCTCGCAGGAACCCTTCCGGATATGCCCACCTCCGCGGAGCAACAGGAATTTCTGATCAAATACTTGTTCGGCGTAAACGGCATCACCAACCCAGCCGACAGCCTTGCCATTTCGCTGATGGCTTATGTTAACGGGATGGATGCGACCACCCTTGCCGCCAAGTATTACACCACCCGCCTTGACGCTGACGAGGCATTTAAAAACGATGCCATTGCCGCTTTGTTTGATGCTTACCGTGCGGATATGGTAGCAAATTCCCCCGCTGACTACGCCGCGCTGTATGCCAATCATATGCAAAAGGCAGAGAACACCTATGACGAAAATTTAGTCGCAATGGGCGCTAGCGTCAGTGAGGATTCTCTTACCACCATTAACATTTACCCCGTGGATTTTGAAGCCAAGGAACGCCTGGTTCAGGTGATCCGTGACTACAACAAGCAGGAGGGCCTGGCCGAGGAGGATCAGATCTCCTACACCGATATTATGGGCATCATGATGTCCTCGGTCACCATCATTGTGGATGCCATCTCCTATGTGCTGATCGCCTTTGTTTCGATCTCGCTGGTGGTTTCCTCGATCATGATCGGCATCATCACCTATATCTCGGTTCTGGAGCGCACCAAGGAGATCGGTATTCTCCGTGCCATTGGCGCCTCCAAGCGGGATATTTCCCGTGTGTTCAATGCCGAAACGCTGATCATCGGCTTTGCCGCCGGTGCCATCGGCATTCTGACCACAGTACTCCTTTGCTTACCGATCAATCTGATCCTGCGGGCGCTGACCGATATGACCAATATCAAAGCGGTATTACCCGTTGGCGCCGCCTTTATTCTGATCGCCATCAGCATGCTGCTGACCTTGATCGCAGGCCTGCTTCCCTCTCGCATTGCCTCTAAGAAAGACCCTGTTGAGGCACTTCGAACCGAATAACAAAACACCGCCATGTTCTGTCGAACATGGCGGTGTTTTTGAAAAAGGTGATAGCGCACCCCCGCCCGCTTTTTAGCGGGCGGGGGTGTTGATTAGTCTTTGGCATCGGGATCAATGACATCCGCTTCGTTTTTGCTGAGCACTCTGCCAATATCATTGATAATCTTATTGACACGGCTTTGCAACATATAGAAGTTGCCGTTGCCGTTCAAGGTCATATAAGCGCCTCTTCCGCTGGACGCGCTTTCAGACCAGAAGCAATACGTGCGCGTAATGGTCTCTTCGCCGGTTTCATAGGTCAGCGTGATCTTCAGATCCGGTTCGGTCGCCTTCAAGCTTTCTTGCAGATCCTCACTGCCCTTCGGCATAGATCCCTCCAGATTAGAAGCGATCAGGCTTCCGTAGAAGTAGTTAAAGCGTTGGTCCTTCAGCTTCGGCACATCAGAGGTCTCATCCGCTATGATCTCGCCAATACCGTTATAGGTGGCGTAAACCTTCATATAAGACGTGACCGTTTTATCCGCACCCGAAACAGGATTGCCCTTCTCGTCTACATAACTCACATCAAATAGCACATGGTTCACGCCGGTCAAGCCTGCCGTGGTGCCAGCGCCACCGATGCTAATCTCCATCTTAGCCAAATAGCCAAGATTGCCGTTAAAGATGGTGTTATTGACCCATTTATAGTCATCCCATTCCAAAAATTCCATTTGCGTACGGGCAACCTCTACGATCATATCAAAAACTTCATTATACATATAGAAGACATCGATACCGTCGTCGTTGCGCTTGAGAGGGCTCACCCAAATCTGGTGCATGACTTGCTCGTCCCGCACAGGCTCATAGTCACCCTCCTCGCCCTTGCGAGAACCGTTTAAGGTAAACTCCATGGCATAGGCAACGCCATGTTTTTCAACAAAATCCTTTAAATTCTCCTCGGTATCCGAGTGATCCCGATAGAGTTGCACCGTGCGCAGCGGGGCAAGATCCATGATATACTGCAAGCAAACGTCCGCTTGATAATCATTAATGGCATAGCCGGCCAGATTGCCCTGCGCATAATAGGGGATATTGGAATAGAAGGTCCCTTTACGCTTTTCGATGGGTTCATAAGAAAATTTCACAATCTGCTTAAAGGTAGAGAGATCGGTAGAAACCGAGCCGCCACCGGCGCTTAAAATGGTAAAGTCAGTAACGTCGAAGTAGTTGGTGGATCCAACGCCGGCCGTTACCGTAGGGGTCACATACGCCTCCAACGAACAAAGCATGGTACCGGAAAGCGTGGAGTTATAATCTCCCTCTTCCAGTTGTTGCAGGATATAAACCTCGTCATGCCCCGCATAGCGGGCATAATAACCGGTATCGTCCAAAATGATATTACCAATGATGACCTTATGGGTAATGCCCCCGGTGGTGGTAATGATGAAATACTGTTTGGCGTCATCAGGGTTTTCGGGCAAGCCGTATTCTGCGTAGCCATTGTCACGGAAGCCCTGCGCGTCAGGATTGCTTTCCGAAAGATCCAACCGGGCCACGGTATTGGTATAGCCGGTCAGCGAGATCAGAGTAGCAAACATGGTGCTGTCATAAGGGGTATCCGGATGCCCCTCCAAAGCAAAGGTATCTTCCTTTTGACGAACAAATTTGAACGTGTCCTTTTCGTTTTTAACCTCAATGGACGCAATATCCTTTCGTTCGATCATCGGATAGAGCAAAATGTCATAGCTGCCGTCAGTGGCGTTGAAATAAATATCCTCGGTACCGTTCATCAAGGGCACCGCCACAACGCTTGATTTGCCGGTGGCCTGATCTACTGTTACAAGGATCTGATCCTTTGTTTTATAAAGGCCGTCAGAGGTCGTTTCACACAGGTCGCCGCCCTTGGCGAACATGGCATAAACACCGTCTTTTTTCTTAACATAATATTTGGTGCCGTCCTGATCCATCACACGGGAGCCGTCAGCATACTGAACCGGATGGCGGTCGGTGAGCAGACTGACCGGAATATAAACAGCACCCAACAAAATCGCTACCGCCAACAAAATGACCAACAGCTTGCGTTGTCGCTTTAGCGCGCTGCGGCGGCGGGGCTTGGTGGTGGGAAATGTGCTGGAGGTATACAGCGTGGAGGCATTCTCTTTTTGCTCTGCCTCAGGCTCTTTAGGCGCTGGCAAGGGGGTCGCCTCGTCGTTTGGCTCACCTTGAAGCGCCTTTTCTTCTTCTAAGGGTTGATTGTTTTCGGGTATCATGCGTATTTTCTCCTTACCATAATAACAACACCTGTCACAAAGATCGCAAGTGCCGGCACAACGGTCAGCACGACCGTGTACTGATTGGCGGCAGAGGCGGTGATAGAGTCAATCTCGGTATCGGTAAAGTACTTGCAATCAAGAGACACAGAAACCTGCGCGCCGCCCATTGCGTGGCAAGCTCTGGTCAAAACGGCATGGTTGGCATAGCTGCTGTCAAGAGCGCCGGCAGAGGCGAATTCGGTAGAAGCGCAAGCAAACAAATAAGAGTTTCCGCCGCTTTTCAAGATTTCTCTGGTCACGGTCATATACTTAAACGGGGCATCGGCATCCAATTTCTTTCCTCCGGCTTCCGCAAACGCGCTATTGGTCGATGTGTAGACATCATACAGTGCGCGGTTGGTACCGTTGGCATAGTAAGCACCGTACGTATAGGTGTCACCGTTTGTATCCGGCTCAGAGGTCAGCGTCGTCCAGTTGGTGTTGGCCGGCATTTGAATAGCGCCGGTATATTTAAAGACGGCGGGCTTGGGATTTGTAGCATCAAGCAATTGCTTTGTGATCGAATTACCAAGACCGGTTTTGGCGGGCACCGCCTTATTGATGATGCCGTCCGGATCAAAGGAATTTTTGGTATCTTTGATCAGGTAGTTAGAGACCTGATTGGTCATTGCATCAGTGTTTCGGGCGATCTGCACCCCCCAGTCCTGGAGGAATGCCTCTAACTGAGACAGCTCAGGCGTTTCGTGGTCAAAAAAGAACATCACGGCGCACTCACGCTTTTTCAACAAAGCATCCAGTTTGGCAAGCTCATTGTCACCGTCAGGCGTATGGAAATCCTCCTGCGGGTCAAAGATCAGTAGCAAGCGGCAGTTCTCCGGCACCGGATCGGTAGAAAGGCTGATCGGCTTTATTTCATAGCCGGTCTCGTACAACAATTCCAAAAACGCCTGGCTAATCTCTTCCCCATGATCAATCGTAACACAAGCCACAGGAACATCCACCTGGGTCACCGCCAGAATGCCGGATACCAGACGCTGTTCCCCGTTGTAGCCGATGATCGAGGTACCTGTACTATCATAAGTATAGAGCGCGTTGAGCGCATAGACACGGGATTGGGTCTTTTGCTCAACCTGGTTGGTGGTGGGATTGGTCGCCTCAAAGGTGCTGGTCACGATGATGCTGTAGCTATTCAGGGACTGTCCTGAGCTTTCCTTGTACTGGGATACCGCCGAAGGGTTGGTCAGAATATCCACATACCGCACCTTAATATTGTCATATCTCTCGGTCATTTCGGCCACGGTATAAAGGGGGTAGCGCAGCGACGGCTCGGCCTCCAGATCCTTTTTTGGGGAACAGAAAATGATGGTCACTTCCCGATCCGTCTTGACCTTATCGAGCAGTTCTTTTGCCTCATCCGACAGCGTGTAAATCTGCTCAGCAGTCATATCAATATACCAAGTGAACCGCTCGAACAGGGCGGTAAAAATGGCATTGATCAAAATAACGGCGGCAATGATCGCCACGGTCAGCGCCACAGAAACACTGCCATGGCGAAATTTTTTGCTTTGAGTAATCTTCATCACTGTCACCTCCTATCAGCCCCAACGGCGCTTATCGTAAATGCGCACCGTTAAGAACAAGAATACACCGGATATGGAAATATAGTAAAGCAACGCGGAAAAATCAAAGAGCCCATAGGCGAATTTATCAAAGCGGGACAAAACCGAGATCCAATCCAGCACAGAAGTGATAAAGTTAGAGCCGATAAAATGATTGAAAATGCCCACTAAAATCATAAAGGCAATGGCGGCAACCGACAAAACGGCGGCGGCAAGCTGATTTTCGGTCAATGCGGAAATAAAAAGTCCGACAGCGATAAAGCAAGCGCCGATCAGAATAACGCCCAAAAGACAGCCGACGATCTGCCCGAAGACCGGTCCCACATGCACGCCCACGGCGGCGGCCTTCTTTTCGGTAATGGCATAGGAAAAGAGGGGGAAGAAGTTGATGCAGGATACCAGCACCGAGGAAACAAACAAGGTCAGCGCCGCCAGGTATTTGCCAACCACCATACCGGTCAAGGTTACCGGGGCGGTCATCAGCAGCTGTTCTGTGCGCATTTTCCGTTCCTCCGCGAACAAGCGCATGGTCAGAAGCGGAATCAGGATGATAAAGGTAAAGATCATGTACTGGAAATAAGTAGTGGTATCATAGCTTGCCTGTTGAATGGTGGTGTAGGCGCAGATCAAGGCCGCGGCGGCCAAAAAAATGCCGGTATACACATAACCAATGGGGCTGATGAAATACGCACGCAATTCCTTTTTGAAAATAGCAAACATAATTTCAATCGGCAAATGCCGATCTCCTTTCTTTGGAATGCAATATCGCTTGGCTCAAATCAAAGCCACGGAGAAAAAGCGAGAGGGCGCCAATCGCGCAAGCCGTCACTCTTCTCCCTCATAAGGGGCAATATTCTTTTGCTGCTCGGCGGTGGCATCAATGATCGACTGCGCCAAGTCCTGTTCCAGCGCGGCGCCGCGCAAGCGACGATTTTTACCCGGCTTTTTGCCCTTCCCAAGCTCGTTTGTCTTGTCCACAATCGAAATAAACACATCCTCCAAGCTCATACCAAGGGGTTCCATGCCGATCATGGCCCAGCCCTTTTGCGCCAGCGCGAAAAAGAGCGACTTGCGCATATCCACATTGGGGGCACTCTCGACCAGATAGGCATACGCGTCGCCGTCACGGTCGGGCAGAGATTCTACAAAAGAAATGTCAGAGCGGGCGTTCAGCATGCTCATAACCTCACGCTGAGGGCCGCAGATCTTGACACGGTAACGGTGATTGCCGTCAATGACCCGATTGATGTTCTCTGTCAGCTCATCGGCAACCACTTTGCCCTTATTGATGATGATGATACGGTCGCAGACCGCCTGCACCTCCTGCAAAATGTGGGTGGATAGAATGACGGTGTGATCCTTACCCAGGGTGCGGATCAGATTGCGAATCTCAATGATCTGCTTGGGGTCAAGACCAACGGTAGGCTCGTCAAAAATGATCACCGGCGGATTGCCGATCAGTGCCTGCGCAATGCCTACACGCTGGCGGTAACCCTTGGAAAGGTTGCGGATGACGCGCTTGTATACATCCTTGATCTTGACGACGTCGCAGATCTCCTCCAGGTGCTTGGTGCGATTGAAGGTACAACCCTTTAGGTTGTAAACAAAAATGAGGTACTCCTCCACCGTCATATCCGGATAAAGGGGCGGTTGCTCTGGCAGATAGCCGATGCGGCGCTTGACTTCCAGGGGCTCGTCAAGCACATTCAGGTCGTCAATCATGACACGACCCGCCGTAGAAGAGAGATACCCCGCAAGAATATTCATGGTCGTGCTCTTGCCGGCGCCGTTGGGGCCGAGAAAGCCAACAATCTCGCCACGGGCGATTTCAAAGCTGATGTCGTCCACCGCGCAGTTGGCACCGTAATGCTTGACCAAATGGTCGATCTTAATCATAAAGCAGGATCCTTTCAATTGGTTTTTCGCCCACGCAAGGGCGGGCACACAAATAGACATCGTATATTATAACATACTTTATAAAATTAATCAACCGCCAAACACCGCATTTCTCGACCGGGTTTGTGATATTTTCATGAATTTTTCGAGAAACCGGCGGCCAAACAGGTAAAATTTCCCCACTTTTATGTTGACGGATGTCAAAAGCCGTGCTACAATAAAATCATGTATTTCTCACTGAAAGGAGCTTCGCAATGATCAAAAAATATATCAATCCCATCTTCCCCCATTTGTTGCACGGCGGCGATTACAACCCGGATCAGTGGCAGGACCGCCCCGACATTCTTGCCGAGGATATGCGCTTGATGCGACTGGCAAATTGCAACGCCATGTCAGTGGGCATTTTTGCCTGGGCGGCATTGGAACCAAAGGAAGGCCGGTTTGATTTCACTTTCCTCGATAAAGCCATAGACGACATCTACAAGGCGGGCGGCAGAGTGGTGTTGGCCACCCCCAGCGGCGCGCGCCCAGCCTGGCTTTCAATGAAATACCCTGAGGTGCTTCGCACCAATGCGGACGGCTCCCGCAACACGCACGGCATGCGCCACAACCACTGTTACACCTCACCCATCTACCGCAAAAAGGTATTTGAGATCAACCGCCGCATTGCCGAGCGGTATAAGGATCATCCCGCCCTGCTGGTCTGGCATATCTCCAACGAGTACGGCGGCAGATGCTACTGCGAAAACTGCAAAGCGGCCTTTCGCAATTGGCTGAAAGAAAAATACGGCACGCTGGATGCCTTGAACAAGGACTGGTGGACAGCGTTCTGGGCGCACACCTATACCGACTGGTCGCAGATCGACCCACCCATGGATCACGGTGAGCGATATACCAACGGCCTGGATCTGGACTGGCGCCGCTTTGTTACCTATCAGACGACAGACTTTATGAAAGAGGAGATTCGCGCCGTCAAGGAGATTACCCCCAACGTGCCTGTCACTACCAACATGATGGGCTTCTACAACGGTCTTGACTATCGCGTGCTGGCAAGAGAGCTGGACGTGATCGCCAATGACATCTATCCGAAATGGCGCGGCACTAAAGAGGACATCGACACCGCCATTGACACCGCCTTCACCCACGACCTCTGCCGCACCATGCGTCATCAGCCCTTTATGCTGATGGAATGCACCCCCAGCCACGTGAACTGGCATGAATACAACAAGCTCAAACGCCCTGGCGCGCACGAGCTATCAGCACTGCAAACCATCGCCCACGGTGGTGATACCGTACAATATTTCCAATTCCGCAAGAGCCGGGGCGCGGGCGAGCAGTTCCACGGCGCGGTGGTAGATCATGAGGGCAGCGAGAACACCCGTGTCTTCAAAGAAGTGGCGGCGTTGGGTGCCCGTATGAAGCAGCTGGATGCCGTCGTTGGCACAAAAACCGTGGCACGCGTGGCCATTTTGCACGATTGGAGCAACCAATGGGCGCTGGATGCGGCACAGGGCTTTCAGAACAAGAACAAAAGATTGCGCGCCACCCAGCTGCAATTCTACAAGGCTTTCTGGCAGCGGGGCATCAATGTGGACGTGATCTGCCCCGAAGACGATCTTACCGCTTACGATCTGGTGATCGCACCGATGCTCTATTCTGTCAGCAACGCGCAAGGGCAAAAGCTCGCCGCCTACGTGGCAAAGGGCGGCACCCTGGTCTGCACCTATGGCACCGCTATGGTAGACGAGACCACGCTGGCGCATCTCGGCGGCTGGCCGGGCGCGGGGCTGCGTAAGGTCTTTGGCATCTGGAACGAGGAGCTGGATACCCTTTACCCCGATGATTTCAATACCGTTACCGGAGATATAGGCGAATATAAGACGATCGACTACTGCGAGCTGATCCATGCCGAGGGTGCCGAGGTGCTGGCTACCTACGAATCCGACTTCTATGCCGGCAGACCCGCCGCCACCGTCAACACCTACGGCAAGGGCAAGGCCTACTACATTGCCTTCCGCGACACCGGCGATTTCACCGACGCTATGATGGAGGATCTGATCCACGAGCTTGGCATCACCTCCGACTTTGACGGTGAGCTCCCTCACGGCGTAACCGCACACTCCCGCACCGACGGTGAGAGTGTATTCGTTTTTCTGCAAAACTTCAACAGCCATGCAGTCACCGTGCCCACCGCCAAGCAGTGGGCAACAGCAGAGGGAGGCATCTCGGTCAGCGGCACAATCCCCCTGAAGCCCTACGAAACGGTAATTCTGAAAAAACAAAATATTTTTTAAAACCCTCTTGACAAGCTCTCTAACTTGTGCTAATATATATGGGTACGTTGAAAGACGGACACGCGGCTTTAGCTCAGTTGGATAGAGTGCCTGGCTACGAACCAGTAGGTCGAGGGTTCGAGTCCCCCAAGCCGCGCCATAACAAAAGCACCGAGGCAATCGCCTCGGTGCTTTTGTTATGGCGCGGCTTGGGGATGGGAGAAGCCTACGGGGGGAGATGCGCCAGCATCCTTCCGCGCAAGTCCGCAGGGCTTGGCGCAGCGAGTAGGCGGCGCAAGCGCCGCCGTCCCCAAGCCGCCACTTTCTTATTTCTCTACCAATTCCCCGATCTCGGCGTCGATCTCAAGGAAGGAAAGCGCTGCCCCCTCGGCGGCGGTCTGATGCAGGTTCTCCAGCACAAGGCGATCAACAGTGGTGTCCGCACTCATTTTGATCAGCGCGCTGTCAGTGCCCTGCTCCTCGTGGCGATAAACGTCGCGAATCACCACGTTGCCGCAGCGAGCGCCCCCCTCAAATTGAATGATGGCACGCTTATCCGCATTCTTCTCCCAATAGCGAAAGCAATCCTCGCCAAGGGGCGTATAGCTCTTGCGCGCACGGATATTTTCCAGCACGATGCCGTCAAACCACACCTTGCCCGGGCGGCTGTTGTGATTGGAGATCACAATGCCGTTATGGCGGTAATCGCCGTAAAGTCCGTCCACACGCACGTGACACATGCTGCAATCCTCCCCCGACAAAAGCCGAATACCGGAATATCCGTTCTTTGCCGTAATGTTATGGATATACACATTCTCAATATCCCCGATCGACACCTCGGCATGGGGCTCGTCGTAGGTGGTCAGCGCCACCATATCGTCGTTGGTGGTGCCGCAAAGGTTCTCGATCACGCCGTCCCGCGCGGGGCCGTTGATATGCACGCCGTCAGTGGTGCCAAAATGGTGATTGTAGTCAAAAAACAGGTCACGTGTCACAAATCCGCGCACGTCGCCGATCTGAATGCCATAGCTCACAGGGTCCTTTACGGTCAGCTTTTCCAATACGATGCGGTCAATGTGAGCAAAGCGCATCAGCTTGCCCTTAAAAAGCGCCGGACTGTAAGGATCGTCCAAGCGGTGCTTGGCCTCATATACCGCATCCAGCCCCATCGCATCGCAGTTGCCGTCAAAAATACCGCCAACGATCTCAATGTCATGGTCTCTGCCGCCCCCGGCAAAATGCTCGTTCTCGATCAGGGCGCATCTTGACATCGGCGCCGCCAGAAGCTTGACACCGGGCGCCATCACCAGCCGCGTGTTGGAGTGAATGATCAGGGTCTTGCTGACAAGATAGGTCCCGGGCCGGTCAAGCATTATGATACCGCACGCATCCAGCAGCGCTTGCAGGGCGAGCGTATCGTCGTGTATTCCGTCTCTGTAAAGCATATTTTCTCCTTCGCCCCCCTTGGGGGGTATATCGCATCAAAGATATATCGCATGATGCCCATCCGCATCATACATCGCAGCCCCATAGGGGCTATATCGTTACGGCTCACGCCCGAGGGGCGTGAGCCGTTTGATCAATACTCCTTGGTCTCGCCGATCTTGCGGCCCAGCTTCTTCATCAGCGGAACGGGATCGTTACAGGTGATAAAGTTGGCCTCGGTACGGGTAAAGCAAAGCTCTATCTGCTCATCGGTATCCGCGCAATACAGATGGATGGGCATCTTCTTTGCCGCGTAGACGGGATAGATCTCGGAGCGGGTGATCGCCATATTCAGGCCGATCTCGTCATAGTAATCATAGGAGTCTGCCTCGAAGCGACGCATCTGAAAATCGGGATAACCCATCACACGGGCACCGTATTTGGTCTTGAGATATTTGACGGTCTGGGCATCAAAGGCATAAAAGCAGGCAGCATCAAAGAGACCATATTCCTTCAGGATCGGCACCGAAAGATCAACACACTCCTCGGTATACTCCTTGATCTCCACACCCAACACGATGTCAGTACGGCCCTTGGCCTTGATCAGCTCACACATTTCACGCAGAGTAGGTACCTGCACACCCTTGCCGATGTATTTGTCGCCAAACTTCTGGGCATAACCGGCATCCAGCTGTTTGACCTCCTCCAGCGTCATATCCCGCAGATGCTTATCTACACCGCAGGTGCGCTTGCAGTTGCCGTCATGCATCAACACCGGCACCTTGTCCTTGGTCAGCCAGATGTCAAACTCAAAGCCGTCCACCCCAAGATCCAGCGCGCCCTCAAAAGAGATCAATGTGTTTTCGGGATATTTGGCGCAATAACCCCGATGGCCTTCTACAAAAATATCTTTTCTCATTTTGTCCTCCCCGCCTTCAGGTAAAATTTTCAAGCTAAGTATAGCAATATTTGGTATAAAAGTCAAGGCTTTCGGCAAAATAAGAAAAGAAAACACAGGGGGGCAACAATGAAATCAAAACAACCAAAAATTCACAGCGAAAAGACTGCGGCGGTACGTGCCTTCAGCCTTTTACTCATCACAATTTGCGTCTATCTCTTGCTTTGGCAGGCGCTTTGCGTTAAAATTCAATTGCCTGTTTACTATTACGGCAGACTGATCGAGCTTTTGGGGATCGGGCTGTTCATCGCGCTATCTCTGTGCACCCCAATGCATTTTGAGGAAATGGGCATCGTGACCGACGGCAAAACCCTACTTCGCTCCCTGTCTCTTGGTGGCGGGATCGCCCTTTTGCTGGTAGGCGTTTTGGCCGCCATCGGCTCTCTGCGTGGCACAGACCCCCTGTTTTCTTGGCACATTGCGGGGGATATTTCCAGAGCAACCTATTTTTTGGTGGCTCCCTTGCAGGAGATTTTAGCGAAAAGCGTTATGTACTATAGCTTTGAGCTTTGCCTCGGGCGAGAGCACCCCTTTCGGGTGGTGCTACTATCCGCCTTTGTATTCGGCATTTTTCATGTGGTTTACGGCATTCAAATGATGCTACTCTCTATGCTGTTGACTCTGCTGACCGGCTGGATGTTCCATCGGGTGCGTTGCGTATGGGGCTGCGCGCTGGCGCACTTTGCGTTTGGCTTTTTCCCCTTGTGTTTTGGTATCGGTTAAACCAATATAACTTGCCAAAATGCCCAATTTGTGGTAAAATGATAAAAAAGCCGCAAAGGAGGAAAGAAAATGCCACTGCCCCCCAAAAAGATGGTGTCAAACTGCGAAAGCTGTGAATTTTACGATTACGACGAATACACCGACGAGTATTGCTGCATGGCTAAGCTGGATGAGGACGATATGCTCCGTTTTCTCGGCGGACAGACCGCCTCCTGCCCCTATTACCGTTTTTACGACGAGTATAAGAGCGTGCACAAGCAGATATAGCAAAAAACACCCCGTAACGGGGTGTTTTTTTGCTATCATTTGATCACATAAACCTGCGCGTTCTTGTCACCGAACACCTTGGTGATCTTCTCCTCGGCTTGCTCGTCAAAGGTCAGATTTTCCGGCTCGGTAACCGCATTGCCGCCATACTGACCGATTCTGCCGCCCAGGTACTGAATGTAAGTATTGTCATGCATTTCAGGGCAACTGCTTTGTTCCTTTGCCACCAGATGTAGCATCCGGTAAGCGGAGCGGTCAAATATGTTATGGTGGATGCTGTACTTTCTGGCCTTGTTCTCATAGCTCCAGCCCTTAATCAGAGCGGGCGTATCGGTATTGTGGCGCTGCTGACCCCAGCCGTATCCGCCGGTACGGATGATATTGCCACACATTTCAATATCCTCCATATAGCTCTCGGTATCGCCCTTTGTCATTTCCAGAAAATATTCAATACCGTATACGCATTTTTCGATCAGATTGTTCTCATAGCGCACCTTGGTCATCAGGCGTGTTTTTCCCCTTGTGGTCACCTGATGGGTAATGCCCGCGTCGTAAACCTGATAGATATAGCAATCCGCCACACGGTAGTCATCACAGCCGCCGTAGATCTCCACGCCGTTGCCGTAGCGGGTGACGGTGCCGCGCTTTCCCTGCGGATAGTTGGGATCGGTGCCAAAATAGTGCTGAATGGTACCGCCGATCCAACCGATCTCGCAGTTGGTGACCTGCAAGCCCTTCACACGCTCACCGCCTGCCGCCACCGCATGGATGCCGATATATTTCATGCAAATATTGTCGATGCGCACATTTTCCTTGCTGCCCACCGCGAACATCGAACGGCGGGTCACCGCCTCAATCGAGGCGAACACCGCGCCGGGATTGCCACGGTCGCAGCGCAAATAGAGGTCGCCATAGCTTCTGCTGCACATTTCCGGAATGGGAAAATCCTCATCCTTAGAAGGCGTGGTGGTCAGCAGCTCGTCAAAATACCAGAAAATATCCAGATCCCGCACCATCTCCGCGGCCATCACGAAAGGCTTGCTCTCATCATTGCGGCAGACAAATTGGCCATTTATATAGGAAGGGATCAGTTTGACCGAATGGTATTCCCCACCGTTGAAGACCAGCGTGCCGGGGTCCAGGATCTTCTCGGTCATTTTCCAGATATGATGGGCAACGTCCACCTCTACCCACAACGCGGGGCCGGCAAGATCAAAATCCCAGCCGTACAGCCGCGGCTTATCACCGGTTCCGTAGGCGCCATAGGTAACACCCGCTTGCGCCTTGACCTGACCGCGGAACAGATCGCCGCGGCAAAACAGCACGCCGTCGCCGGGGCAGAGCTCAGCCGCCGATACCTTGGCCAGCGTTTTCCATGCCCGCTCGGGGGTTTTACCGTCGTTTTGATCATCACCGCCATTGCTGACATAATAGGTCGTACCCACGATCTCTACTGTGTCGGCGCTGCACAGAATCTCCTGCTTGCGCATTTCACAAAGCGTGTCGATCTCCTCTAAAAAAAGCTTGCTCGCTATTTGCATCTTTTGATCCTCTCTTATCTTCATTCCAAATATTTTTTCTATGATACCCTGTTAGAAAATATCTGTCAACGCAAGAGCACAGCGTTCCTTGGCGTTTTTATATTTCAAAGCGTTTCGCAAAGCCGTCTGATGCCCTCTGCCAGCCTTTCCGGCTCCACGCCGGAATAGTTCAGCACAATGGTGTGTGTATCGGTCTTTCCTTCCTTTTTTTCGATGTGGTAATCCCCTAAAAACGCAACACGTATGCCACCTTTTTCCAAAACAGACCGTAGCTCCCCATCGCTTCGGTCGATTTTCAGCTCTACCAGAAAATGCAACCCGGCATCCGCTTCTTTGATACGAATGCGCGCGGCAAAGGGAGCGCTTTGCAAAAGAGCGATCACCGCATCTCGCCTGGTACGGTAAAAGGTGCGCATGCGGTGCAGATGCCGCTCAAAATGCCCTTCACGCAAAAATCTTGCCAGGGTATATTGCTCAAAGGCGGGTACGGGGCAAGCATAAAAGCCAAGCTGCTGCCGATAGCGGGCAAGCAACGGCTTTGGCAGCACCATATAGCTGATACGCATAGAGGGCGCTATGGTTTTAGAAAAGGTGTTCATATAGATGACCCGATCGGCAGTATCCATGCCGAACAGGGGCGGAATAGGACGTCCCGTGAAGCGGAATTCACTATCGTAATCGTCCTCAATAATATACCGATCCCCCTGCCCCATCCACGCGAGCAGCGCACGGCGACGGGTGGCCGGAGTAACAATGCCTGTGGGAAAATGGTGGTTGGGCGAGATGTGCAGCACCTCAATGCCAAGCCGCTCCGGCGCATCGGCGCAAACGCCGCCCTCATCCAACGGAACAGGCCGAAAACGCACCCCGTTCAGGGCGTAAATGCGTGCGATCTTACTGTGGCCGGGATCCTCCAGACCGTATACGCGCTCTCTGCCCAGCAGCTGCAAAAGCAGATGATAGAGATACTCGGTACCGGCACCGATCACCACCTGGCAGGGCTCTACCGCGATGCCGCGCCCGTGGCGCAGATACTCGGCAATGGCGCTTTGCAAGGCGGGCGCACCGGCGGCAGGCAGGGGGGCCAGCAGCGCCTCCCCCTCCTCGGTCAGCACACGGCGCATCAGACGCGCCCAGAGAGAAAAGGGGAACCGCGTGCCGTCGGGGGTGTTGGTCACCAGATCCAACCAAACAGGGGGCGCTTGCTCGGTGACCTCCTCTCCGACGGGAGGCAGGGCGGAAGACGACAGAGAGGTGGGCAGATCCGACACATAGTAGCCGCTTCGCTCTCTGGATTCGATATACCCCTCGGCGATCAGCTGCTCGTAAGCATTCTGCACCGTATTGATGCTGATGCCGTGATGCTCGGCCAGTCGCCGCTTGGAGGGCAGCTTTTCCCCGGGGGCGATGGCTCCTGACAGAATATCCGCTCGCAACGCGGCGGGCAAGGTATCGCACAGCTTGCCGCCGGAAAGATCGTAGGTTTGCATTTGGTTCTCTCTCTTTTGCCGTTTTTCTTTATTTTATCATATCAGATAAGAAAAAGCAAGAGGAAAGCCGCAGGCACTTGCAAGTGCCTGCGGCTTTCCTCTTTTCATTCGTCAATTTGGAACAGTGCCGTGTCGCAAGCCTCTAGCAGGAAGGTGATCTCCCGCCCCGACACATGTACATTTTCGGCGCCAAAGAGGGGTGTAACATGGTGCGCGGCAGGCAGAAAAAGCCGTTTTTCTCCACCCGTTTCGCTATGTAATGCTGCGTAGCCGTTCCCCACATACACCACGTCGCCGCCCATTGCATACAGATGCACGCCTGCTTCTTTGAGGAATTCCACCTGTTCCTCAAGCGTAAGGAAGGGATGCGCAAGAGTGGCCGTCAGATAAGGCACGCCTCGCTCACGACAAAGCGCCATGGCACGCTCCCCTGCGGGCGACGGAATGGGAGACGGAAAAATGACCGCCTTGTATTTGTGCAGATAATCGGCGATCCCCTCCACCATTTCACCGTCAAAGGGCGCACCCGCATTACCCGTGACGATGCGATTGGCGGAAACCGCACGGTCGGCAGCATGCTTGGCGCATAGATTTTCCTTGGCTTGCTCATCGGCGATCACCGCCACCTGGGCGGCAAAATCGCGGTTTGCGCGCGTAACGGTGCGCTCCTGGATACGGCGCATTTCTGCCAGCGCTTGCATCAGCAACGGGTCATCGTACCATCCACCCCACATATCAAACCACCAGATACCCGAGGCCTTGGTCAGCTGATGGGCAAAGCACTTGCGCAGCGCCGCACGGGAAAGCTCGGGCGTAGGCGGCCCCGACCACACCGAGGGCATCCCCGGCTTGGCAGTGGGATAAATGTCCTCGGGATAGGCCCCGGGGCGGGATTCCTGAACGCCCATGGTCAGATAGGTGCGGATGTCGCACTCGATAAAGGCCAGCTTGCCGTGGCGCTTGATGGCATCCACCGGCAGCATATCCGCCCAGTCAATGCCGAAGCGACGGGCGTGGTTGTAGGCATTGGGAGAGGAGAAGAAATCCAGGTGGGGGGAATTCAACAGGGTGCGCAGGGCGCAGGAGCCCACGTTGACGGTGGCCTTCTCGAACACATAGCCGTAAAAGGCGCCCACGACCTGCTTGTGCTCCGTTTCTTCCTTGACGGTCTTTGCAAAGTGCGCAAGGCTTTTTGCTACGCATACGTTACCAAATTCCACATACCGTTTCGCGTTTTCGTCTACACAGACCCCCTCGCCGCGCAGTGCTTCAAAGTTGGGAACGGGGGCGTTTTTCACGCCGTATTCCTCCTCCATATAGCGGCGGAAGCCGCGCACGACAGTGGGCGCGGGATAGCCGCACAGATCGTGGTGAAACCACTCCTGGGTCTGTCCGCCGCACAGCTGCCAGCCCGCGATGCGCGGCGCATAATCGGCAGCCTTGATATGTGACACGATCCTGCGCAGCAGCTCGGCACCGTCGCGGCGAAAAACCTCGGAGCCGAGAAATTCCCGCCTGCCGCCCTTGGGGGTATCGATGCACTCCCCATCGTGCTGCTCCGTCCACCAACGAGGCATACTCACGTAGATGCGCGGAAAAATATAGGCATCGGGGCAGGCGCGCAGGATCTTGCGCACCGCATCCTCAAACTCGCTGTAATCGGGACGGTCGGGGTCCTCAAACACACCCAAACGGAAAGGGGTAAAGCCCGTTACAGCGCTGTTGATGGGCAGCGCGGTCATGGAAATGTTGACAAAGAAGATGCGATAGCCCGCCTCGGCAAAATCCTCATAGCGGCTGCGCTCCTCAAAATAGGTGGTATATGCGGCGGCAGGCACGCACCTCCCGTCGATCACAAGCTCGGTCCTGCCATTGACGCGCAAAACGGCGCTGCTTAACATAGTAGCTCCCCCCTTCGGATCCTTTTCTTCATTATATCACGTTTTTTCCCTCTTGACAATCCCCTGATTTTCCCCCCCGCGTACCAAGGCTCCACGCCCGGTGGAGCTTGCAAAAAAATTCGCAAATTCCTCGATTTGGGTTGACATTTCCCCCAATCGTTTTTATAATGAAATTACCTTCTATAGCCTTTTATATTAGGTATTTCAGAAAACGGAGGAAAGAATTATGTTAAAAGTAGGCGTACAGTCCGCAGGCTGGTACAGCAAGAACGACCCGATGGGCTCCTTTCAGTACATCAAGGAGTGCGGCTTTGAGTCCATCGACTTCAACATCGACCACTACCTCAGCACCGGCAAGCTGGTAAAGGAAGGCGTTTACCCCTCCTTCTTCGATCAGAGCGTTGAGGAGATCCTGGCGTTCTTCACCCCCCTCAAGGAGGCCAGCGAGGCCACCGGCGTGGAGATCGGTCAGATGCACGCCCCCTTCCCGGTCTGGTTCAAGGATCTGGATGAGGTCAACGACTATATCTTTATGGCGCTGGACAAGTGCTTTGCCGTGGCAGAGTACCTGAACTGCCCCGCCATCGTGGTGCATCCCGTCAACCGCTCCACCAAGGAAAAGGAATGGGATACCAACCTGATGATCTACCGCCGTCTGATCCCCGTGATCCGGAAGTACAAGGGCGTGAAGATCTGCCTGGAGAACATCTTCAGCCGCCGTCCCGGCCGCATTATCGAGGGTCGCCTTGCCAACGTGGCAGATGCTTGCCGCATGATCGACATCCTCAACGAGGAGGCAGGCGGCGATTACTTCGGCTTCTGCCTGGACGTGGGTCACGCCAACCTGACCAACCGCAATATCAAGGAGTACGTGAAGGAGCTGGGCCACCGCCTGACTATCCTGCACATCCATGACAACAGCGGTCATGAGGATCTGCACATGATCCCCTACTCCTATCTCGCCACTCCCTCCAGCCACGTGTGCGACTGGAACGGCTTTGTAGAAGGACTGAAGGAAATCGGCTATCCCGGTGTGATCGCTTTTGAGACCTTCCGCATCTTCTCCGCCTATCCCAAGGCAGTGCACACCCAGGTGCTAAAGCTCATCTCGGGCATTGGTCATTACTGGGCCGAGTGCATCGACGACCCCAATTGGCCCGCCGCCAAGTAAAAAACACGAGGGGAGCCGCGCTCCCCTCTTTTGAAAAGGAGAAATATTATGCTGAAAGTAGGCGTACAATCCTGCGGCTTTTACCGCTATGAGGACCCCGTCGGATCCCTGGAATACATCAAGGAAAGGGGCTTTCAGTCCATTGACTTCAACATCGATCTGAAGATGCCCGTCGGCCGCCTGGTCAAACAGCAAAGCGGCCCTTACGAAAGCTTTTTCAGCCAAAGCGAGGAGGAGATCGTCAACTACTTCCGCCCCTTAAAGGACGCCATTGAAAAAACAGGCGTCACGGTGGATCAGATGCACGCGCCCTTCCCCTCCTACTTCCCCGGCATGGACGAGCTGAACGATTATCTCTTCCAGTCCATCGTCAAATCCATGGCGGTCTGCCGGCTGATCGGCTGCCCCGCCATCGTGGTGCATCCCACCGCTCGCTCCACCAAGGAAAAGGAGTGGGACACTAACCTGATGAACTATCGCCGCCTGATCCCCGCCGCCAAAAAGTACGGCGTAAAGGTGTGTCTGGAGAACATCTCCAACCGCCGCCCCGGGCGCATCATCGAGGGTCGCCTTTCCAACGCGGAGGATGCCTGCCGTCTGATCGATCAGCTGAATGATGAGGCCGGCGGTGATTACTTCGGCTTTTGCTTTGACATTGGCCACGCCAATATGACGGGGCGCAACATGAAGGAGTTCGTGAAGGAGCTGGGGCACCGTCTCACCATCCTGCACATTCACGACAACGACGGGCAGGAGGATATGCACATGATCCCCTACTCCTATCTCGCCACCCCCTCCAGCCCCTCTATTGACTGGCAGGGCTTTGTGGAGGGTCTCAAGGAGATCGGCTACAAGGGCGTGCTTGGCTTTGAGATCTGTCGGATGTGGCTCGCATACCCCAAGGCGGTGCACGACCAATGCCTGGAGCTGGTCAGCGGCATCGGCAAGTACTGGGCGGAATGCATCGACGACCCAAACTGGCCGGAGAAAAAATAA
>SVQT01000019.1 GCA_015065215.1 Oscillospiraceae bacterium
GTAAAGCGCGGACTCTGCCTCGCCCATATAGGAAAAGGTAAAGCTTGTGGTGAACGCGTTGGTATAGTCATACCATTCTTCGTCCTCCTCGTCATAGCGGGAGATCAGATACTTATCCGCCGCACCGCTCGTGAGCCAGGAAAGCTCGACAGCACCGTCCTCGCCACGGTAATAGCCGACGGGGGCTTTGGGACTTTCGGTAAAGGAAAGCTCGCCGACCGACGGCAGCAGCAGCATCGTCACGCTGTAAATGCCGTTTTCCACATCATAGCCCCCGGCAAAGTCTACATTGGGTGCGATTGCCTTCTTGCAGGGCAGATGAACGTTCTTGCGCTCCAGCTCATACAGATCGTACCCTTCCTTCGCACGGAAGGTAAAAAACATCATATACTCGGTATTTTCCTTGATTGCGCCCTCGGCAGGGGTATAAGTCATATGCTCGACATCCATGCTATCGGCAATGCCGTCGCCGTTGGCATCGGTCATATCCACAAACACGGGGACTTGCACGATGTCGATCTTATCCTCGGTGCCAAGATGCGGATAAAAGGAAATATCAGAGAGATTCTGCCCCGCCACGTAGCCGCTCATGGCGAAATAGGCGTGCTCCACCACCTCGGGCTCGACGATATTCGGGTCATCCGCAATCACGATCTCGGGAGAGGTAGCAAACACGCAGGAAAAAGTACCGTGCTGCGACACGGGCTCCAGCGTCCACGCTTTGCCGTCCACCGTACAGGTCACGTTTTGAGCAAGCTCGTTTGTCTTGGCATCCTCGCCATCGATGCGAAGCTGGGCAAACACGCGATACTTACCGGGGTAAAAGCGACCGCTGTAGTTTCCCCACGTGCCGCTTTCCTCGTCGTATTTTTCCCAACAAGTGACCCAGCTTTGGTTGAAACGAGTGGGCGCACCCACCTCCACGGTAAAATTCAAATTTTGGGTGTAACCGTAAAGCACCGCGACCTCGTCAAGGTCGGAGGTGGCGACCACTGCGGTAACCGATGTCTTTGCCGCAAACGCGGGCAATACAAGGGATGAGAGAAGCATCAAAGCAGACAAAACAGTGCAGAAGATCCGTGTACGTGTCTTCATTATTTTTCCTCCTCGGTCTTTTCGGTCTCCTCAGCTTCTTCGGTTGCTTCGTTCTCTTTATTCTCTGCAGGCTCTGCGGCACTTGCAACGTTCTCTGCCGCAGGAGCGGGGATATTCTTCTTTCTCAAAACAAACCAATAGAGTGCAAAACCGCCACCGCCAAGCAGGGCCACCGAGCCCAGCACGATGCCCACGATGGCACCTGCGCCAAGTCCGCTCGACAGCGTTGCACCGCAGATATCGCAGCTGCCGTTGCCGTTGCTATCCACGTGAGCCGCAGGCTCGGTGTACTTTTCACCGCAGCTGCACTCCTGCCAATGGTTGTCGCCGTCCGACTTCCACTCCTTGCTATGCACGTGAACGTCGCCCTCAGGATCTGCCCAGATGGCGTACAGGTCGGTATCCTTGTGGGGGGTAAAGGTCGCTTCGGTCAGCACCTCGCCGTCAGCGGAAAGCGCCCAACCCTTAAAGACCTTACCCGTTGGCGGGGTAAATCCGTTTTCGGGCAGGGTATATTCACCGTAGTGGTTTTGGACTGCGGTCATTTCGCCCGTGCCGCCGTTGCCATCAAAATAGATGGTGTAAAAGGGGTGGATGTGGAAGTAGCGGATGCTTGCAAGGTTATCTTTATTAAATTCCACCTTGGTACCGCCGTTCACCTCGCTGCTTGCGGTCAGCTCATATTCTCTGCCGTAAGCAGAAAGATCGGGAAGGACAGCAAGTGCCTGATTGCCGCGCAGCTTCACGTCCGCCCCGATGAATTCGGGCACAAGGACGGCGTTGTCCATGCGAATGCCCACGGTGGCAGGTCCTTCATGCTCCACGGGACCCGTGGCAAGCACCTCCAGCACGCCGCCGCTCACAAGGGCTCTGCCCTGCATCGCGACAATACCCGCGGCATAGCCCTTGCCGGTGGCAAGTGCGGTGGCTTCTACGCTCGTGATGCTGTCATTCAGCTTCACGTTATTGGCATAAATGCCCACGGCATCGGGACCCGATGCTGTCAGCTCCAGGGTACTGTTCCAAACGTCCACGTTGGTGTTAGGGGATTCGATACCACCGATGCAAAGAGCGCTTTCCTTGTCCGCGGCGCGGACATCGATCTTCAGCTTGCTGTCCGTAATGCCGATATCCTGCATGGCGCAGATGCCGCACGCGCCCTCTTTGGTGGCGCGGCAGGAGATCTCAAGGTCGCAGCCCTTCATCGAGACGGTGCCGCCAAACATCATCGCGTAGGCAACAGCGCCGCTTATCTCGATCTTTCCGCTGACATTTTCAAAGACGGCCGCGCTCGTGGGAGCCAAAATACCGTACATATTGCCCCTTATGTCAAGCACCGAATTTTTCACCGTGAAGCTACCGCCGCCCTCACCGACGGCGATCGGTACGGTGCTCTCGTCGTCCACGGCGGCGCCATGTATCGTCACATTGCAGTTTTCAATGGTGATATCACCGGTTTCGGTATACAGTCCCACAAAGTTTCCGCCATCGGGGACGTTGGTGTTCCTCAGCGTAATATCACCGGCCATAGTGCTGACCAGACCCGCTTTGCCACTGATCGTGGCGTCCTCCACGGTCACGTCGCCCATCGCGCTGATACAGATCCAGTCAGAGGAGATCTCACAATTCTTGATCACAACGTCCTGCGCACCTGTTACAACGTAAGTGTTTGACCAAAGCTTGCCCGTACCGGATATTTCTATATTTTCGGCAGAAGCGATAGCCACTTCACTGCCATCCGGCATACCACCATCATGAGTGGGAACCGTGATCCGATTTTCGCCCACCAGCTCGATGGTCAGATCCGCGATCTCGGCATAAATGCCGGCAGTGAATATATCCGTAGTGTGGAGTTCGGTGATATTGGCGCCGCTTAGCGTCAGGGTCTTGGTGGCGGCATCATAAGAAACGGTGCCGTCCCCCAGCACGTCGGCGGCGTTCTGCGCGGTGACCTGCGTATTGTTCACCCAAAGGTCGTAGCCGCCTGCGGCAGATGCCGACAGGGTGCAGACAAGGCACATCGCGAAAAGGGTGGCAAGCACCACCAGCGCAGAAACGATCAGCTTACTTTTTTTCATAACAAGTCCATCCTTCCTTGTATTGATCTGTTACGCTTTTTTTATTTTGATGAGCCCGCCCGAAAGGGCAAGGACTCCGTTCTCGTCTATCCAGGTGGGCGCGTATTCCACGCCTTTTTTCATATAATCCACAAGCAGCACGCCGTTCTCGATCTTAGAGGGAAAATGATCGATCAACAATCCCCGCTCGGTCTCCTGCCAGCCCTTCTCTGCGGCAAGCCCCTCCTCGCCCTCGTGAGGGCGATAAAAAATATCAAGAGAGGTCTCGCTGATGATAAAGTCGGCTTCCAGCATGCGCTTTATTTCCCTGTTTTCATCGCTCGGCTCCATGGCCGCGATCTCGGTGTCGCTGACCCTGCAAAATTTGCCCTTTCCGACCCAGAGCATTTCCTTTAGCTTCCAAGTTCCCAAAAAATCCATAGCTGTTCCTTTCCATGTGGCAAAAAGCCCCTCCTGCCAAGCGCAGAGGGGCTTATGCTTTATACCTTCTCAATGACAGTCGTGTCGCCGATCAGGAGACAGCCCTCTGCGTCTGTCTCAACGGGGACGTATTCGCCCTCTCTCTCATAATCCAGCATCAGCACGCCGTTCTCGATCCTGATGGGATAGCTTTCGATCAGCACACCCTTGTCGGTCAGCTCCCATCCTTCCTCCTCCACCAGGGGCATCTCCGCCTCGGTGGGCATATAATACACGTCAATGGCGGTCTCGCTGATGATAAAATCAGCAGCGAGCAGCTTCAAAAGATCCTCATCGCCCATTGCCTCAAGCTCGGCTCTGCCGAGCATTTTTACGCCGTTCTCGTCGGCAGAAAACATCGATTTCAGCTTCCAGTTGCCCAAAAACTCCATATACGTGCTCCTTCCTTATGCCCAGTCGTCCTGCGATTTCGGGATGCGGATGTCAGAGAGCAGATTCTGCTCCCACAGATACCACTTGCCGCCACCCGTTTTGCGCAGGGTCACCGAGCGGGGGCTATCGGCGCCGCCGCTATTGATCAGCAGCTTCATATAGTTGCCACCCTCCAGCTCGGAATACTGGTTGGAGATCACCTTGACCGTATAGGGCTTGGTGGGGGTGTACTCGTTTTCGGGAGTGGCGCCGTTAAAATAGGAGCGCGCCACGTAATTTTTGCCGTCCATCAGTCTGTCATTTAGGAACGCGATCTCCGCAGGGCTCATCGGGCGCGGACCGCGCAAAAAGTTCAGCATTTCGGTGCCCGCCTCACGGTCCTCGGAATAAGCACACAGTGCACACAGCGAAAGCGCCGCGGTCTTGAAGGGATCATCCAGCACAGCCTCGGGCAACGCCTTCAGCTCCTCCAGATTTTTGGGCAGCTCCTCAAAGGTATAGGTCTCCTTTCGGGAGGCTGCTGCTCGCAGCTTGTTTTTGACGTACAAAAAGGGATTTGACACCTTCGAGGTGATCTTTCTCCAAATATCCATACGATATCTCCTTAAAGCAAAAGTTTTATACCGCACTCGGGGCAAAAGGGTGGCAGCTCCTCTGCACACATCAACAGCCCACAAGCGGCACAGGTGTATGTCGGCTCTTTCCGGTGGAAGGAAAGCCCGCAAAGGGGGCATTTCTCCTCCGCCGTGATCTTTCCGCAGGAGCAGCACCACAGCTGCGTCTTCAGCTCTGACGGCACAGCCATGCTCTCTCTCGGACGGTTCTTGATATGAGGAGGAATGATACTCATATCACGCATCTCCGTCCTCCCCCGAAAGATCGAACAAGCGGCAAAGCTCCCGCACGAAGGGAATGGGTAAAAAGGGATCCTGATTGTTGTAGCAATACAGCGTTTCGCCCGAGGCGTACTCGGCATCCACCGTCGCGCCGTAAAAATCAGGCAAGCCGCTGACCTTATAATACTGACCGTTATACTGCGCTACGTTATGCTCTCGCACAAGCTGCTCCAGCTCTGCAAGAAATTCCTCCGTGCGCACTTCCCTGCGCTCACCGCCAAGCACCTTCGGGTTATTGCAGTCAACGGTACTGCTGACTCCACCCTCTCCCTTTGATGCACCGAAGTCATACACGCCGCGTGGCAGCTGCGTATCCTCTTCCATCAGTGAAAGGGCGGAAAAACGGCAGGAAAAGCGGATCAGCTCACGGGACTCGATCTCCTTGGGGGCATCCGTATCGCGGCGGATGCGGGTGCCGCCATCTACTTCTGCGTGCGGCCCCTCGTATATTCTGGCGCGGCGACGGCTGCGCCAGCGCTTATACCATTTACAAAAACACATACCGTCACCGCTCCTTTCGTTTTACGCTTGGATTTTTATTTCTTCTTAAAGACTGCCACAAGATCGGCAAAGCTCTTCTTTTTGATCACGAACCAGTAGATAGCAAAGCCGCCGATGCCAACAACTGCCACAGAGCCGATTACGATGCCAACGATAGCGCCGGCGCCAAGGCCGTTCTTCGGCTCATAGCCGCAAATGTCACAGATGCCGTCATCGTCTGCGTCGGTATGCTCTGCGCGGTCTGCCTCGCCGTTACAAGCGGCGCACACGTGCCAGTGGCCGTTCTCGTCCTGCATCCATTCCACGCCGGGTGTGTGAGGAGGTGCGGGCACCAGCTCGATGCCGCAAACGGTGCAGGTCTGTGCATGGGCACAGCTTGCCTCCTCGCCTGCGGTGTGACCCTTGGCACTCTCCAGGACCTTTGCGCACACGGTGCAGCTCTGTGCCTCGGTGCAAGTTGCCGCTGCGCCGGGGGTGTGGGTGGTCTCACGCTGCTTGCCGCAGGTGGGGCAGACCTCGGAGCAGGCAAACTCGTAGGTGTGGACGCCGTAGCCCTCGCTCTCGCTCGTTCTCTCGTGTCCGCAGATCTCGCAGATCACGTCGCAGGGACCGCTGTTGCCGTATTGGTGCTGCCCGCTGATCACCGAGCCGGTGAGATCGGGACAGTTCTCGATATCGATGCATTGCTTCTCGTGCATACCCTGACCGTTATCGGTATAGCTGTTGTCATAAATGTGCACATGCACGTCCTCGGCCACCAGAACTGCGGTAAAGTCTGTGTTCTCAGCGATGTAATACTCGCCGACGAGCGTCATTTGATAGTCTACGGTCCAGCCCACGAACTTCTCATTCTCTCCAACAGTTCCCTCATATTCGGGCAGGGTGATCAAGCCCTCCTTGGTGAGAAAGCTCTGTCCGTCCGAGAAGCTGACGCCGTAAAGAGGCAGCTCCTCAGCCAGCAGGACCAGCATGAAGAGGACCTTGTCCTCACTGTATGCAATGACGTTTGCCTCCTGACCGTTGATAAAGGCGGTGGTCAGCCCCTCGGCGATCCGATAGCCCTCCTTGGCGTTGATCATCACGGTGACGGAGTAGTTCTTTGCGCCAACGT
Source organism: Oscillospiraceae bacterium (assembly GCA_015065215.1). Taxonomy (GTDB): domain Bacteria; phylum Bacillota; class Clostridia; order Oscillospirales; family CAG-272; genus Firm-07. The sequence goes on from SVQT01000019.1 coordinate 6,534, forward strand.
AAACGTTATCGGGCTTCAGTACCGTGTTGGTCTCATGATCGGCGATCATAAAGCCCTCTACGATATAGGTATCATCGCCCAGCTTGATCTGCTGTGCGGGCGTCTTGCCCTCCATGGGATTTTCTACCGTTACACGAACCTCGGTGATGGGGGCCTTGGCGCAGTCAAAATATTTGACAACGGTCACGTATTCGCTCTCGGACATGGACTCATAGCCCGCCAGCTGATCTGCCTTCTGACCGTTGACGTTTACGGTCAGGGCGTTGCGGCCCGCAAAAGTAAAGCCATCCGTGGTCTTCAATACCATAACGACCTTATATTGATTGCCGTAAGTAAAGGCGTCGTTGGGGCTCATGGCGCGCTCGCCGCTGTCGTTCACCTCAAACCACTGCAGCTCGCCGTATTTTTCATAGCCCTGACCGCAAAGCAGGTTGCCGTCGGGGGAAGCGCCTTGTACGGGCTCACGGAAGCCACCCACGTTTACGGTGTTCATCACGCCGCCGCCGCAGGGGGCAAAGTCTACGGTAACAAATGCCATAGTGGGATCGTCCATGGTCTGTACGCTTACGTAACCCACGTTGGCGCTGCCCGTGACAAAATCGGTGAAGCGATGAATGTCATCCGACCTGATGAAGAAGGAGAGCGTGTAGTAAGCGCCCTGCTCAAACGTCGACTGGGCGGTCAGGGGCTCTCCGTATCCCAGCTTCCAGGCAAGGCCGTTTACAAAGCCGTACTCCGCACCGCCACTGACGGCATCATCGGTAACCAGAGAATAGGTGCTGTCACCCATGGTCACGGCGTACTGGGGGTGCTGACCTGCTACGGGTGCCTGAATGCCCTCAAAGGACACGCTGCCAAGCTCCTGCGCCTTGCAGGATACGATGTCGTAGGTAAGGGTCACAGGATGATCATACAGGAACGCATCGGCGTATTTATACAGCTTCATGGACATCTGCTTGCCGTTGACGTAGCCGTAGATATATCCATCATCGCCAATGGTGTGCGTACCACTCGCGCTGAAGCGGAAGCCCTCATTGGCATAGAAGGTGGCGATCAGGCGGTAGTCCTTGCCCGTCATGAAGATGTCGTCGTCATCCATTGCGACCCACGTGCCGCCCACGCGGTGATACCAGTTGCAATCCTCGCCCCAGGAGGCGCGAGACATCTCGCGCTCGTTATAGGGGTCGACGATGACCTGATCCCTGGTCTGGCCTGCAATGGGGGTGGCCACTCTCACGTAAGGGGTGATCTCTCCCACGGGAATGTTCTCGAATTTGTAGGTAACGCAAATGGTCTTTTCATCGGGATTGAGCTCACGTGCGCTTACCGTGGCTGCCTGACCGTTGACGGTGGCATTGATGTGATACACGGGCTCACCCTGCACGTACTCAAAGTTCCAAGTCTTATTACCCTTGACCGCAAGCTCGATCTTGACGGTGTAGAAATAGTTGCCGATAAAATAATCGTCGTTATCGCCTTCACCGAGGCGATCGTCCAGGTAATCGGTCTCGTTGCCCTTGTACCAATGCACGCCGACAACCTTGTAGTCCATGGGGGTATCGCAGGTCACACTGCTATTGCTGCGGTCCACCGTAGCACCCGCCTTGGGGGCCTCCAGCGTCAGTGCAACCGACTTGATGTCGTTGGGCTCATTGAGTGCCGACGACGTCAGCGCAAATCCCGACAGGGTGGAGACCACCATCAGGAGCGCCAAAAGCGTTGTAAATAATCTCTTTGTTTTCATTGTTTTTCCTCCTTGCGGTTTTGTTTTGAAAGGTGTTCTCAACAGTAACCTCGTTCTCATTGTATCACGCGTGTATGCGCGCGCGCATCACCCGCGATGGGTGATATTTTATAAAGGACGGGTGATTTTCGGGTGATATGCCCCATCCGCAAAAAGAAAAAGCCCCCGAACGGGGCGAGAAAAACCAAAAAGAGGACGACATACACTCGCCGTCCTCTTTTTTATTATCTGTACGCCAGGGCCAGCAGCTCTTCTCTGCCGGAGACCTCGAATTTTTCGTAAAGATGTGTCAGATGCGTTTTAACGGTGTTCTCCGATACGTGCAGTATGGCGGCGATCTCCTTGCGGCTCTTGCCATCCAGCACGATCTCCAGCACCTCCTGCTCCTTTGCAGTCAGCACTGTGCCCTCCGGCAGCTTTTCCAACACCGTCTGCAGCTTTTGAGCACTCGACAGCGAATCCACCACCACGATGGAGGCGGGGGGCACGTCGCTGATGCGGATATAATCCTGCAGCATCCAATAGATGAACAGAAATACCGTCGCGCTCATCAGATAAGATACGGACAAAAACTCAAAATTCCAGGTAATGAGCTTTTCCACGATCCACATGCCGATATTGCCGATCACAACGGCAAACATCAGCCAAATCAGCTTTTGCGACGTGGCACAGCGTTTTTTCAGCGAGATGCCGATCACGATCGGCATCGTCACAAAGTAAGCCAGCACGTAGATCAAATTAGCGGGGTGCAAAAAGCCGTATTCCTTGATCAGCTTGGCGGCACCGTCCGCCTGCACCAGCTCAACACTCTTGTAATACCAATCCAGATGCCCTGTGGTCAGCACCATCGCAAACATCACCATTGCCGCGCCCACGAGCATGTAGGATACCCATTTTTTATAGGTAAAGCCACAAAGCTTTGAAATGATCATAAACATACAAAGCGGCACAAACACCTGACCGAAATAAGCGATCTTATTTGCTAATAGTGCAAACTCCACCGTTTGGGAAAGTGAAAGGAGCAGATACCCGAGGTTGACCACACAGACAGATAGAAACAATGCAAAAAGCCAGGACTCCTTTTGCTTTTTTTGCACGCACAGATAATACCCGACCGGCAGCAAAAGCGAGCATGCAAAGATCGCGCTATATGCGATCGTCATCTACGATCCCTCCTTTCTGTTTTTTGCGGATAGTTTTTATATAAAACTATTATAGCACAAAAACGCTGCTAAAGCAAGAAGATTTTTGAAATAGCGCGCTTCTTCACGGCGCGGGGCTCTATGATCCCCGATTTTTTGCCGCACTTTGACACAAAAGCAAGATCGGAGGCGAAGCGTTGCTCGCCTCCGACTTTTTTAGTCCTCCTGCCAGCAGTCCACCGTGTGAGGCAGGTCAATATCCTTTGCAAGGAATTTGGGATCCTTCCCCTCCTTCCGCTGTCGCTTATAGTGATCCAGCGTGCGGAAGGCATACTTACCGAGATACAATATCACGGGCATATTGATGATCGCCATCAGCGCCATCATCACATCCGCAATGCCCCATAGCAGATCGGCGGAAAGACCCGCGCCAAGCAGGATCAGGCCCGAGGCGACCACGTAATACACCGCATTGAAGCATTTCCCCGGAACGTGGCCCAGAATATGACTGAGCGCTTGATTAACATAGTAAAGATTGCCGATCAACGTGGTAAAGGCGAAGAGCGCCATGGCCACCGTAATGAAGATGGGGCCGAAGCCGCCCAATGCCGTTTGCAGCGCAGCCTGCACATAAGGCGCGCCCGAAAGCGCCGCGGTAGGCTCCACGCCCGAGCAAAGACACATAAAGGCAGTTGCAGAGCAGACCAGGATGGTATCGATAAACACCGAAAGCACCTGCACCAGGCCCTGCTTGGCAGGATGGCTGATCTCCGCAGAGGCTGAGGCGTTGGGGGCAGAGCCCACACCGGCCTCGTTGCTGAACAAGCCTCGCTTAATGCCGTACATCACACAAGAGCCGCCAAAGCCACCGAAAATGGCTCTGAGATCAAAGGCCTCGGCAAAAATGCGCCCCAACACCGAAGGAAGCACAGACAGATTCAAACACACGATCACAAAAGAGACCAGAATGTAAGAAACGCCCATAACGGGTACCAAAACACCCGTGATCTGGGTCAGTCGCTTACCGCCGCTGAACATACAGTATGCCACCACCAGTGCCACGATGCCGCCAATGATCCATGGCGTGACCGATGCGTTATAAAAGCTATAAGAGGAAAAGGTGGATTGCAGGTTGTAGGAGGCCAGCATATTGAAGCCCACGCCGTAGGTCAGGATCAGAAGCACCGAAAACACCACCGCCAGCGGGCGACATTTCAGCGCGGTCTCAATGTAATAAGCGGGGCCGCCGTAGCACCCCTGTGCACCTCTCTTTTTATAGATCTGTGCCAATGTGCTTTCCACAAAGGCAGAGGCACAGCCGATCAGAGCAATGACCCACATCCAGAACACCGATCCAAAGCCGCCGATGCACAGCGCGGTGGAAACGCCGATGATATTGCCCGTTCCCACACGGGAGGCTGTGGACACCATCAGCGCACCGAAGGAGGAAACGCCCTTGCCGTCAGCCGGCTTCTCCCCCACCACGCGAAGCTGCTCGCGAAGCATCGTGAACTGTACTCCCTTGGTGCGGAAGGTGAAATAGAGCCCTCCCAATATAAGCAAAATGATCAGCACGTAGCTATAAAGCGCGTCGTTTGTAACCGAAACGATCTTTTCAAGCATATAATTGCTCCTTTATTTTATTCTATGGCATTATACCATTTTGCAGCGTAATTTGTCAAGTTAGACGCCACTTTTGTATGCCGTATTCGAATACGCCGCCTGTGCGCTGACTTGGAGCAAGTTTTCTTGCCATCTTATAAAACCTATTGAAAACACACTCAAACCATGATATAATGGGAGAGCCGCACCTTTTCAGCTCTTTATATAGATGCGGATCAAAGGACAAGGAGTGATATGATGTATTCGAACAAAAGAGTTTTATTGATCGCCGGCGGCGGTACGCTGGGCACCTACGTGGCCGAGGAGCTGCTGCGCCTCGGCGCTTCGGTGGAGGTCATCTGCCCTGAGGAAAAGATCTCGGATAACGAGCATCTCATTTTCCATCAGAGTATGGCGACCGAGGAGCTTTTGAACGAATTGTTTTCCCAAAAACACTACAACGGTATCGTGAATTTCATACATTACCCCGACCCGAAGGAATATGAAAGGATCCATCCCCTTCTGATCCGGAACACGGATCACCTGATCTTCCTTTCCTCCTACAGAGTATACGCCAACGAGCAGCACCCCATCACGGAGGAGGCCCCGAGGCTCACCGATGTGGTCAAGGACCCGGATTTTCTGGAGAATGAAACATATGCCGTGCCGAAGGCGAAATGCGAGGATTATCTGCGCCGTGAGCGCGCAGGCGAGCCCTGGACCATCGTTCGACCCGTGATCTCCTTTTCCTGCAAGCGACTGGACCTTTTGCTATATTCCGGCAAGGATGTGCTGAAATATGCCGAGCGTGGCGAGGAAATGCTGCTGCCGGATACGGTCAAGAACTACACGGCAGGCCTGGATTGGGCAGGCAACTCGGGCAAGCTGATCGCCAACCTGCTGTTCAAGCCCGAAGCCATTGGAGAGGCCTTCACCGTATATTCGGGCCACGGCCTGACCTGGGGCGAGGTAGCCGACAAATATAGCGCGCTGACAGGCGTGAAGATCCGTTGGTGCAGCGAAGAGGAATACGTGCAGAGCACACCCAAGATCGTCAAAGAGCCATGGATGTGGAAATACGACAGAAAATGGAACCGCGACGTAGATTGCTCCAAGATCCTGCGCGTAACAAAGCTGTCTCAAAAGGATTTTGCTTCTGTTGAGGAAGGCATCCGGCGCGAGCTTGAAAAATTATCTTAAAACAAAAAAGGCACCCGTGGGGTGCCTTTTTTGTTTTGCAAAAATCCATATTGTTTGAAGTTACCATTGTTTGTTCCCATCAAAATATTCCTGAAGCATGATTTTTTTCTTTTCCTCATTCAGCTCCTCGATCCTTTTGTTTGCATTATTGTATTGAATGATTCCCACAATCAGCAAAGGCCAAAGGAAAAAGAAAGACACTACCATCATAATGCAAGCGGAGCTCTTTTCGCTCTCGGCTTTTTTTATTTTGCTATCGATCTCTGCAAGCTGCAGGTCTTTGTTCATATTATACATCACCAATTAGACACGTCCAGATTTTCCGAAGAAAATTGAACGACCTCCCCGTTTTTAGTAAATATAATAACCTTTCTATAAATCGTACCACCTCTGAAAATACCCTTCCAGACACTGTTTGACCAAGTGAGGATCCCGTTTTCCAATGTACCCACACAGGAATCCGGGCATCCCGCGATCTGAATGAATTCCGCAATAGGCATATTAGGATAAATAGCATTGAATGCTTGGCGCATAGTATTGATATTTGACACAGATCCGCCTCCCCATTTTTGCACTTGCACCTATATGGGTGCAAAATAATTATAGCACGACTCTATAATAATGTCAAGAGTTTTGCACCAAAATAAGTGCAAAAAAATGGAGGAATTAAGATGAATGCTGAATATGAAAAAAACGTGGGCAATAATATCCGGAAAATAAGAGAAGAAGCAAAAATGACGCAGGACATATTGGCGACAAGGCTTCAGCTCCTGGGTTGCGACATAACAAGAAGCGCTGTCGCCAAAATCGAAGTCGGACAGCGGCATATCTATCCCGACGAAATAAGATTAATAAAGGAAATCTTAAACACGACCTTTGAAAGGATCTTTTACGAGTGATCCGCTTGTGAGAACATGAATGCGAACATATCTCTGTTGCCGTTACCTCATCAGTCTGCTCGCGGGGCGCGTGCGACCGATTTGGATACAGATCCATCAGTCACGATCGCAGGCTCCGAAGTGTGAAGGGCCAAATTCAACGTTGAAACGGCACTATGATCTGTACCATCACCGTCTCCGGATAATTTTATAGCTTCCCGTCACGACCGATTTTGATCCTTCTCCGTCTTCAAAGCAGAACGGCGAATGCATTTCGGCAATTGCACGGATCTCCTTCGGAAGCTCAACATCGAAAACGATGCTCTCGCCTTCACGTCGCCACGATACCGATATTTTGCCTTGCGGTGCAATATAATAAGCCGATGCGTGATCAAGAGCGTCAATAAACGAGGGGACAAGTGTTATCTCCTTCACATTCTTCTTATTTGGGTTGAATCGAATACCCGCAATGCACTTGATAAACCATGCGCTGATATCTCCCCAAAAATGATGGTTCATAGAGCTCACGCTATCGGGCTTAAAATTCTCCCAAAGCGTGGTAGCGCCGCGCCTGAGCCAGTTGCCATAGGAGGGGTAATCCTCACGTGTGATCATCCGAAAGGCAAGATCACTGTATCCAAAACGGGTCAGAACGTGAAAGATCACTCTGCCGCCCAGTACACCCACGTCGATATGGTCGTCACAGGCATGGATCATTTCCAGAAGCCGATCAAAAGCGGCCTTTTCCTCTGTGCGCTCAAATACCCCATAGTATAGACACATTGCTTGAGAGGTCTGGCAGCTGCCGATCGCGCACATACCGTGAAGATCGATCAAATTTTCACGAATCGCCGCCCTGTATCTTTTCGCCTCACCGCGCGCATATGCGGCATCTTCGCTCATATTTACAGCATCCAGCATCACCGCTGTCTTTTCGGCAATATCCATAGCCATCACGGTATCCGTAAGGATCAAAGGAGCCTTGGGCTTCCCTCCGCCGACGGGACACCAATCGCCAAGACCAATAGCCAACAAGCCGTTCCCGTCGCAACGAATCCTCAAATACCGCAAATAAGTCAAAAGGGAGGGCGCGGACTCGGTGATCATATCGGTCTCACCGCGATAAATATATGTATAATATGGGATCCACGCCAGAACAGAGTCCCAAGCGGGACCGTTACCCCAATCAAAGCCCCACCCTGCCGTGGGAACGATACCCGGAAGCGCTCCGTCCTCACGTTGTGCCTTACAAATATTCCGCATCCATTCGCGATAGTTTCTTTCCGGATCAAAATTCATCAGCGCCGCCTCGCAGGAAAGCGCCGCATCTGCCGTCCAGCCGTTCTTCTCGCGTTGCGGACAATCGGTGGGAAAATGGTGGAAATTTGACACGATACTACGCCGTGTGATTTCCTGAAGCTTTGTTGCTATATAGTCGGAGCAGTTAAAATCTCCCCGTGTATACAACTCGGTATGATAAACAAGATACGTAAGGAGCTCTTTTGTAGCCTGCTCCTCCGTAATTCCGCTCACCTTTACATAACGGAAGCCGTGATAGGTGAACGTGGGCTGATATACTTCAGTACCAATACCCTTGCAAACGTAGGTGTCTTTATGTACAATGTTTTTATCGCGTTCCCACATATCACGAACGAACCAGATCTGCGCAAGATTGAGTTCTCCGTCTTTCAAGGAATCGGCGTATCTTAATTCAATTTTTTGCCCCTGCGCTCCGTTAATACGCAAACGGCATACACCGGCATGAGATATGCCAAAATCGTAAATATAACCGTCCTCGCACTTGATAATTTGGGCAGGTTCGATCTCACGCTCTTTCGTGATGAGAGCGATATCCGCCAAACGCAATTCACCCTTTGGCGCCGCTGCGGGCATAGCGTTTTTCCAGTCGGAATCGTCAAATCCTACCCTGTTCCAACCCTCGATCTCAAAATTCGCGTCGTAGTATTCTCCGAAACGGTAATCATCGCTTCGGATCGGCGACGGTGCAATTTTAAAGGCTTCGTCACTGTAGAGCAAAACCCGTTGTCCCTGCGTCACAGTCATAGCAAGCATGGGCGCGCTTCTGAAATCGGCCTTGTCAAAACCCCAAATATAACCGCCGGGGTTATTCTGAAACCCGTTGCCAAGCACAAGTCCGATCACATTTTCGCCCGAATCGAGCACAACGTCGTATTCATCGTAATATATGTAGTCGTCTGTGTTGCTGATATAGGGAGACAAAAAGCCTTTGGTTATTTTCGTTCCGTTGAAATATAGCTCGTAGAATCCGCATACCGCAACGGTGATCCTGACTGTGACAGGATGATCCGAATGAAAGCTCCGCCTGAAATAATATGCCGGCACGCTGTTTTCGAAGGTATTATAATTCTCGGATGCTCTGATAAAGTATTGTTTTGAAAGCATTTTTACTCCTCCCCTTTTTTCAACGATCTGGCTTCATATTATCCATCGATATTATAACAAATCAATTTGTATCTGACAATACCTTACGGGAAAATCGCGTTTTTTTAAGTATAATCATTTAACATTTGGCAAGAGTGAAAAAGGGACAAAGCCCTCACAAAAATGTGAGAATTCTGCCCCCCAAAATGTGGTTTTTAAGTTCAATTCCTGCTCGCACGGTGAAAAGCGGCAAATGCATCTTTTTATTTTCACTTGAAAAATGGCATGAAGAACCCCCGGGAGCCGCCACGGCTCCCGGGGGTTCGTGACCTGCATCTATTTCGGTCACATAATATGGGGCGTGTGACCGAAATAGATGCACGATCAATGCCTCAAGCGCACACCATACTGATTTTCTTTAGCGATTTGGAACAGATCTTCTCTATATACGCACTGCTCAAAATCAACAACAATAGTCCGTGCTTTGAGTCCGCACTTTTGCAAACTTATACCTTGACCCAAAAATCTTTTGTCTAAAGGAACACTCTCATTCTGAGCCAAAAAGCGGATTTCTTTTTCGTCTTTATAAGATTCCTTGTCTTTTAGAACCAACGGCAATATAGCCAATCGCTTATAATGATAATTGTTTAAACTCTTTATGTTGCCTGCCCCTATACTTGATACCGACTGAAGGACACGCAATGTTTCAATAATGTCAACTGTAAAATCGTAATCGTCTTTTTTATCATAAAGAACAGGATAGAAAGAATCGGTATCTAAAATCTCATATTCAACGCAAAATCCGTTCCCCTTATTTGCATAGATTTCCCACATATAATCTGAATATTCATATGTGAAAGATGCAAGGTTCGCCGTTTGCCTAATGTTTTTAAGAAATTCAGTTGCCGAAATCGTCTCCTTTTTGAAAGGTTCTTCGCAAAATTTAACTTCAAATTCTGATTCGTCCGAGAATTTATAGTAAGGCGAACACCAGATTCTTTCGTTTCTAAAAGTTTCTATTTTTTGTTTATTCAACTTGATACAATCATCAAATGCATAAAACTTATATAAGTATTTTCCCTCCAACAACATATGGCGAATAACTGCATCTTTTAATCGTTGACTAAAATTGCTTACATCAAAAAGATCAGCGGAAAAGTACTGTTCGTAGAAGTTTTTTATAGTCCAGTTCACGATTGTTTTCAACACCTCCCTTTAGCAATCAAAACTCGGCCAAAAGTCTCTTGGCTTCCCTTTCGTTTAGCACATAGTCTAACTGCATATCCATGGCGCCAATAACATTATGGTACTTCTCCCAAGTGAAAATCTTGCTGTCGGTGGTTGTCACACCACTAAAACGTCTCGTATATAAGCAAATCTTATACACAAAACTAGCTTCATCTATCAAATTGAGAACCGCCACAATTTCAACATTGCCGGCTAGCGCATGAGACTTTTCTAATTTTATTTTTAAGCGGTATGTCTTCTTTGAGAACGGCAACAATTCAAAATCTTTTTTCCCTGCACGGAAATCATAAAAGGGAGTGCACATCATGTTTGCAGGCTTTTCAACAGAAACACAATCGTCTCCGTCTATGCGTTCTTTTCCTCCTATAAAAGAATATAGCTGCTCGTTGTGCAATATAGAATATTGGCCCAACCATAACGGAGCAAATTCGGTGTCGTTTTTATTTTCAACAGAAAAATCCATTTCAACAAAATCATCAAGGGAAAACTTAACACCTAATATAGTTGCAGACAATCCACTTCTTACTCTTTCTCCTCTTTGACACAAAAACGCATAATCAAATACACATTTTGACAAGGGATCTCCGCCCATTTTCTTTGCTTTAGTCATTAAATATTTAGGAGCGCAATAAAAAGTTACCCCATGCGGACACTTAAATTTATATCCTGCATCAGATTTCAAGGAGACGAAATATGGCTCTTCCTTGTTGTCTTCCGACCAAAACTCACTAAGCCAACTGTTTGCAACACTGTTTTTTACATACGAAAGCGAATACTGGCTTTGAATTAGCACCTTGTTTTTGCTAATATCTCGGGGAGAGATTTTTTCTAACTGTATCTCAGCAACCGATTCTATATATGCAAACAACTCATTGATGACATTGGCAAGCGAACCGTTAGAAACGGACTCTTGCATCATTATTTCCAATCCGTTTTTGATTTTGGTTTTAGGCAACCCTTTTTCTCGCACGCGCACAAAAGTAATTCCCGCGCTCTCGACCGCCTTATTTTTCAATGCATCTTTTTTTGTTTTTGAAGCGTGCCAAAATACACCGTCATACTCAATTCCTATATTGAGCTTCGGCAAAAACAAATCCAACTCATATTTTTTGCCGTCAAAAGTAATCAAATGACGGTTGATAACTTCAATATCGTTTTTTGACAAAAAGAAACGAATTGTTTGCTCCGGGAAAGAGGTGCCAGATACGGACCGAAGCAAATATTGTATGGGCATTTTATAACTGTGCGCATAACCCTTCCACCAATACTCCTCCTCTGAATCAAGCGGAATATCCTCGGGGGAAACGGTGTTCTTTTCAAAATCCCAATACTCATCAATGATATCAGAAAGCAGTTCATAGACGCTTGGTTCTTCTTTTGCTTCTCCACCTTTTTTGCACCCACAAGAACGCGCGTTGCCCTTCAAAATTGCATCGTATGTTTTCGTCGTTTCGTTCCCACAATCGCACCTGCACTTTGCGCATATTTTATTGTTTTCATCTCTAAAAAAAGAAAGCAGGGTGAGATTAAACACTTTGGTGCCAATTTTAGAAGCAAGGTAAAAAGGGATTTCGGTGGTTGTTCTTTGGTACGTCAAAAACTCCTCGTATGTGCCAAAAAAGAAATTTTCTTTCGACCAAGGATAGCTTGTATATTTTCTATAGCATTTGCAGGATGGGTTTTGATAAAACAACTCTGCAAATGCATCCAACGAGGGGAAAACATCACTGTCTTTGATTTTATCCCACTCTTTTAGCAGCTTTGGATTGGTTAAATCGTAAGACATGCTGCACCTCCGTTTTGATCAATACACAATGTCAAGCATCTTGGCATCATACTTATCAATATTATAACAAATCAATTCATATTTGCCAAGACCTTACGGAAAAATCGCGGTTTTTCAGACATAATTATTTAACATTTGACAGGGGGCAAAAAAGGGGCAGATTCTTCACGAAACTTGTGAAAATCTGCCCCCAAAATTATGGTTTTTAAGTTCAATTCCTGCTCGCACGGCGAAAAGTGGCATTTGCATCTTTTTATTTTCACCCTAAAAAATGGTATGAAAAAACCCAGATGCCTTGTGGCATCTGGGTTTTTGGGGGTTGGCATCCAAATTGGATGCATAACATGGTTGCGGGGGTGAGATTTTTCATTGCCCTTCCGAAAACATAGTCGTGCGTCGGCGGCGTAACAGGCACGCCTTGCCGCACTCCTTGTTTTCGTTACACGCCCCGAAAAAACGACACACCGTGTCCTTTTTTCTGCGCTCACCCACGACCTCCGTTTTTTTCTCACAAACGCTTTGCGTTTGCTTGCCCTGTTGCGGTGCCCGCATCGGCCTGCCCTCGGCGTCGCTCGGTTGACCTCTGTGACCGCTGCCACTCGCTCGTCTCCCTCCCCCTGCCACCGGCAGCGGTCGGCTCGCTCCCCCATCGAGCTACGCTCGTCGGTCTCATAACCCGAAGCCGAGCGACGCGAGCCGCGCCCGCGAGCAAAATGAAAAGACCACCCGACTGGGTGGTCTTTTCATTTTGTGTTGTGGAGCCAAAATAGATACAGCTGCCATTCTGCATATTTCCAATGATAATCGACAGCCGTTTTCCCCTCGCCTTGTAAACACTTGCTGATTCCACACCCATCTTTTGATCCAACAAATATATACGCTTGCTCGATCGAAAGAATTTTTTGTCCGATCCTTCACATCAAAGAGTGGGCGAATCTATTTGTTTTTACCTTTTGGGGCGGATAAGACCGGCAGAGACGAGCTCCTCTCGTGTACGGTGATCGAAGGCCTCGTCCTTGACCGTCAACTGTCTGTCGGAAAGGCCCGCGGCGACGAACAGCTCTCCAAGAATTTCGGTAGCATATTTTACCCTCCTGCGCGAGGAGATACGCATCAGCATTGGCGTAGCCCGGAACTTCTTGTAGGCCGACACATCGGTTGCGTGATACTTCGCATTCGCAGTTGCGGGATCCTTGGCAAAAGCAAGCACCAAACAACGCGCCTTGAAGGCGATAACGGCAAAGAGCTTCTTTCCCAGATAGATACGCTCACGCGCCCAGCTACGCGAAACCTTGACGCCAAAGGCGCGTGCAAAGTTTGCGATCTCGCGGTGGAAATTCTTGACCTCGTCATCGGCAAGCGCCAGACGGGCCTCAAAGCTATAATCGTACTTGGGGCCAAAGTCAAAGGCTTTATCGCCGCCCTCTGCGGGGATTTCAATGTCATCGGCTACATGGGCAGGTTCCTCAGCAGGGATCTCCACGGCAACAACCTCTTCATCTGCAACAACGGTTGCTTGAGCGGCCGTGCCGTAAAGCGCATCATAGTCGGCAACCTTCAATTCATAGATGTAAAGCAGCTGCTGGCTTGTGGGAATGATAAACTGCGTACAAGTCTTGTCGTCGTTTTCATACATCAGCACGGGGGAATTGATGGTGTCGCGGATTCCCAGCATCTCCGAGAAGGAGGTAACGCGAAGCACCTGATAGCCGCCCATATCAAAAGGGGTTTGGATCTGCTGGATAAAGGAGCGGTAGGCGGAGAGCAAGCGCTTGACCTTGATGGAATACGAGATATCGGTGTTGCGCGTCAGCAGAGCCGTCAGAATCAGCGCAAGCAGCAGGACTGCTGCGGTCAACGGGCCGTAGGTAACGGCGCCGAGATACAGATCGCGGTTGAAATCGTTCTCGCAGGCGAGAATCTTATTGTCGGCGCTCGGCGCGGTCGAGGACATTTCCACGTTGACGGTTTTGGTCGTCAGCGGTATGGAGAGCGAAACAACATACTCGTTTTGCGCGTTCTGATGGAATTCGTCACAAAGGCTCAATACCGACACGTGCATTTTTGCAACAAGAGTGCTTTCTGCATTTGTCAGATTATAGGTCTTGACAAAGCTGTCGGCGATTTCATTGTAGTAGTTGTAGTCAATTGAGACCATCTCGTTGATGCTCAAATGGCTACCGTTGGCTTGTGTAAGGGTCTGTTTATCCTTGATAGGGAAGGTGGGGTTGTAAAGAGCGCCCTGCGTACTCCTGTCCGTAATAACCAGCTGTGTGTCAAGCCAGTAGGAGTACTCATAGCTAACATTTTCGGCCTCGGTCTGAAGCGTATAGTGAAATCTTGCCGTCACGCCGTCAATCAGTGAGGCAATATAGGATTGCCCTGCAGGCAGCGTGCCGGTGTCGTAGAAGTTGTTGGGCTTCAGGGCAACGGTATAATCTACTTTACCTTCCTCGGTATAGTCAATGTAAAATGTTTTATCCAAATGGTACAGAGCCACGCCAAAAGAGACCGACGCAAGCGTTACCGCTATCAGCAAAGCAGCCAGCAGGATAAGTACAAAACGTCGCCGTTTTCGATAATCAGCTCTTCGTTTCTTTTCTGTTTCTGACATGATCTACCTCATAAACCAAAATCGAATATGCGGCGCATCCAAAGCGATGGATAGCCCAAAAATGCAATTTTGAAGTTGGTAATTCCCACGATATCGGCATCTGTGATATAGCCAATATCAAGGGTTGGGTTCGCATCCCCTTTCGTATAGTAGCGCGTCTGGGCGTTGATGTGCTTGATTTCTACCACGCGGTGGATCACCAGCGAGTGATCGCGCTCAAAAACGATGATATCGCCGGTTTCAACAGCCTGCCCCTCATAGCGCTCGTAAACAACCATGTCGCCCACGTTCAGCTCTCCCGTCATACTGCCCGTGGCAATGACGATAGAGGAGTAGCGGAATTGGCCGGACACCAGCGCGATGATCCCCGCGGCGATCACAAGGGCTGCGATGGCCGCGATCAGCTCGATGCGCTTGGAGTGGGGAGAGGCGGTTGCTTTTTTGACCTGCTTTTCAAACAACGTACGAAGAAAGAGCAGGACAACGAGAGGAAGCAGAAGGGCAATAAAGGATCGTATCGCATCAGGGATGTCGGAAGCAATCGAAAGAAAAAACGGGGGAAGAACAAAAAGCAGGCGGTAAACGATGCAGGGAAATGCACCGTAGCGCGCCGACACAAACTGGTAAAGAAAACCTGCGCAGATGGCAGGCAGCAGGGTAAGGCCAACCACATCCATCACGGCGTTGAAGGTCGAAAGGCCGTTAAGACCGCCCCCCGCGGCAAGCTCGCCAAGCACGCCAAGCACAAAGGCGAAAACGGCAGGAAGCCGTTTCTCCTGCGACAGGAGGATACGGCGAACGAGCTCGGTTGCTACGATGATCAAGACGGCAGGCAGAATTCCCTGCCAAAGGCGAGCGGTGCTGAAGCCGGGCGTTTGCACAAAGCCAAAAATAAGGCCCGACAGGAGGGTGAGTGTAAGATAGACCAGCGCAACAACGGCCATGATCAGCAAAACCGTTTTGCGGTGAATAGAGGGCGCGCGGCGCTTCTTGATAAGCATCAGCGCAGCTATGGCACAAACGGCCAGCCACGCCGCGCTAAGCTGGGGGCAAAGCGTAGGGGGGAGCAGAACGGCGGGGATCAGCCCCGCCGTAGCAAGCACGGCAAGTATATATAAAATTTTCTTATCGCGTGGCACGGCGGAACCTCCCCTCTCGTGGTATCAATACAATCGCTCAACAATCAAGCGCAAGGGGGTGTGATCAGTGCTCGATCGCGTTTGCGGTGTAGGTAATCGTGAAGTTGGCAGCGTGACTGACGGTGGAGTCAATAACCGACTTGATCAGCTCAACGGTAACGACCAGGTACACAGAGTACTGAGGGGGCAGGTCGGTCACGGACTGGCCGTCAGCAGCGATGGTAATCTCGTGATCGTCGTCACTCAGATCATCGTTGGCATCGCCCTCTACAAACTCGAAGGTAACGGTGTAGTAGTCGCCGGGGTTGGTGAAGGCATCGTTTGCGCCCCTGATCTGGAAGCTGGGGTTGACCAGCTCTGCGTGTACAGCGTTGAGAACGGTTTCCTTGTTCTGGATCTTGAACTTGGCAACGGCCTTGTCGCCTACATTCTGCATATTGTTGGTTGCCATCGAAACCGTGAGGGCCTCGTCGTTTCCAACATCATCAAGCAGCGTTGCGATCGAGCATTGGTTGTTCTCGACGGTGCTGTCGATCTCTGCCCCAATAAACCAAACCTGAAGGTTCGTTCTGGCTCCCGCGTGCAGGGTACCGCTGACGGAAAGCTCTCTGGTAAGCGCTGCGTAACCGATACCCACGATCATGCACGCGCAAAGCAGGAAGGCGACGATTGCAATTCTTCTGGATTTCATAAGATTTTTCTCCTTTACATTTTTGTATAGAGGAAGAGATATTGCCTCTATTACCTTCATTATACAACTCAGTTTGAAAATTGTCAATACTGAAATTATCTATGGGGCAACCACTTGTCGGTATTGACAGGCAAAGCGAAAAATGATATGATAAAAATAGCCCATACACCAGGTGATGAAAGGAGGCTCGGCCATGAAGAAAATAGCTTTTGTACTGCTCTTTCTTTTTTTCTTTGCGCTTATTACTGTCGGCTACGCCACCCTTTCTCAAGAATTTCACGTGCAGGGCACGTCCTATGCCGCCCCACCCCCCAAGGGCATTTTTATTGTGGGTGTAGAGGTCATAGATAGCCAAAACGTCACCGATGTCGACAGCGGATATACCCCTCCCACCAACCTCCGTTCGAGCGTTAGTGCCACCGCGGGTGGTAGTATCACCTACAAGATCACAGTGGAAAACAACAGCGACTTGACCTATTGGTTTCGCGAGATCCTGTACCTTGACGACCTACAGAATATGGACAACTCGCTTCTGGGCGCCAACAACGGCATCCAGATCGTTGTGAAGGACAAGATTGCCGATACCACAGTAACCTTTAATAATGAGGACTGGGTGCCACCCCACACCACCCGTGACTTCTACGCCATTTACAGCTTTGGCTCTGCCGCGGCAGGCACCACCGTTACCACGCTTGTCAATTTCAGCTTCGGTGGCAGAATCGCCTCGTACGGTGATGAAATTCTTTCCATACTCAACGATCCCGAAAAGTACGCCGTTCTTTCAGACGCGTTTGATGAAGCTTATATCAGCGATCACTCCACCATTATTGGCAATATCGGTGCAGACGTGGGGCTGTTTGATACACTTCTTGGCCCTGACCTGAAGCTGGACGGCAATCCCGTCAAGATCATGATCGAACGAAGCAATATGGACGGAAAAGCCACGGGTGACAGTTATGCATCGGGTGGGCCGTCCGGCTGTGAATATACCATATATGTCACTACCGAGGACCTATCGGGCAACACCACCGTCTACGCCGTTTCCTACACCAGGGAAGCAAATGGAGAATGGAGGCAGATCGGCGAGCTTTATGAGGGAACGACCCCGCTTGGCACCTATGTCGACAGCACAGGGGAGGCCTATGTCTCCTTCGACCCCGATAAGTGGGAAGCGGTACCGAAAACTTATATCGTCTTTACCTATAAAGGCAATTCCGTCACCTATAAAGTGAATGAAAAATATGGCAACTCGTACCAACAGCAGTTTAAGCTGGAAGACCTGATGTCGATGCAGGATCAGGAGCTTTATAACCAGCTCAACAATCACCAGATCCTCAAAGACGCATACCAGATTCTTTTCAAGGACCATGTTGGCTCCAACGCAACCGAAATTCTACTTTTGCGCGATGCGTACGAGGATGCGCTTCGTTTCTATGAAATGCGAAATCAGGGTCAGGAATTCTCGCTGAGCAATACGGCCACCCGTGCTGAGCTCCTCTCCACCGTCGAGGCGCTGGCAAAGGCCATGGACTACTATCTCCAGGTGCACGACACCGATCACCAATAACCCGGTGCCGGTTAGGGCACCAATCAAAACACCGCCGAAGCATTCACATCGGCGGTGTTTTTGTTGATACAAAAAAGGCATAATAAGTTGGTTTGGGGTAGACGCCGCGGCAATACTTGCCGCAAGCAAGCCAAAAAGCAGGGCAGCCACCCGAATGGGTGGCTGCCCTGCTTTTTGTGTTATCTTGACAAAATAGATGCCACACTCAAAAAGTCAATGAAATCAAGTTTTTTTTGAAGCTTTAGGTAGATTTCAAGTGCATCCATAGCGGATACTTTATTACTGCTTTTTTCTGCAGCCGTCAATTTGAATATTTTGCCCTGAAATATAGCTTGCCTCATCGCTTGCAAGGAAATAGATGAGGTTGGCATTTTCCATATCGGTACCTGTTCTTCCAAGGTATGATAACTCGCTTTCACAATAATAATTGTAATCATCAATTTTGGAAGGGCTAACGCTTCCGGGGCTAACGGCGTTAACAAGAATATTATTGGCAGCAACCTCTTTTGCAAGTGCCTTGGTAAAGGCAATGATCGCACCCTTTGTTGCGGAATAATGCACCATGTTTGCATTTCCGTATACACCCGCCACCGATGCCACGTTAACAATTCGTCCGCCGTTATGCTCAATCATTGAGGGAAGAACAGCTTGGCAAAAATATACGCTGCCCATGATATTGATATCAATATATTTTTTCCACTCCGCAGAGGGCGTTTCTACAAACGATCTCCAACAACGCCATACAGCGGCATTGTTGACCAGAACATCAACGCTTCCGAATTCCGAAATTACCTCCTGTACAGAGCTTTTCACAAATGCTTCGTCACTCACGTCACCTACCACACATCTTACCTCGCCAACGCTGATAGGTAGCTTCTTTTTCACTTCGTTCAGCTTCTCCTCGTTCAAATCGAACAGAATCAGATTTGCGCCGTTCATCGCAAATTTCATGGCGGTAGCATATCCGATTCCTACCGCCGCACCGGTAATAATAACTGTTTTTCCGCAAAAAGTCATAGCGATCTCCTTTTTTATAATTGGGATTTTAAACCTATATATTATAAATCAAATTGAAAATCAAACCAATAGCAAAAGCGATTATCAGTTTAGCTGTTTCGATACAAATTTCCATAATTATCACCGAATATATTGATTGTATCAACATATTATGTTATAGTATAAACAGCTTAATTCAAGGAGACGAAATATGGAAAAGCTGATTATAACCGCCGTGGCAGATTGCTTTTTTGCAAGAGATCCGCGCGGACACAAAATAGAAATGCAGCAAAGAAAGTATGCTTGCTTTATTGTTACGGTGAAGGGAAAAATACGCTTTACCTTTCGAGACCGCGCCCTTATATGTGACCGCGCGCACCCCGTGTTTCTTCCGCAAGGTGCTTGTTACCTGAACGAATGTTTGGACACAGCGGAAAGCTACGTATTCAATTTTTTGACAAAAGACGAGCATCAGCCAATGTCGCTCTCTCCCCCTTGCGAAGCACAGGTAAGAAAAGCATTTGACTGCATTTCGAAAGGACACTTCATGTCATTTAGCGATGAGGCAGAATCTATCGGAGAGCTGTATTTCTTGTTATCGGCGCTTTTTGCCACGCCCCCTGTCACGCTGTCGGAAAAGGTCTTGCATACGGCGCGTGAATATATATATCATCATTATGCCTCGCCTTCCCTTTCCGTGAAATTGACAAGCCAATATTGTTTCGTCAGTGAAAGCTATTTGCGAAAACTGTTTCTGGAGAAGCTTGGCAGATCTCCGTTTCAGTATATCACCGACGTCAGAATGCAAAAAGCGCAAACACTTCTCTATGAAAAACGTCCCGTTGGCGAGATCGCTTGCTTGGTTGGGTATTCCGACGTTTATCAGTTCAGTCGGGCATACAAACGGTATTATGGGTATGCGCCTTCTATGCATAGTCCCAAGTAGAAGGCTCGGCGCTTTTTCGAAAATAAAAATTAGAATTGGAGAAATGCTTGTATTGTCTTCAGACACAAATTGTTTGCAAAGATTTTTTGAAAATAACGAAAAAAAGGGGAGACCCGACGACGAAAAAATCACACAATCTCCCCTCAAAAGTCGATTATTTAAGTTCAGATCCCGTCCATACGGCGTTTTTTGAGTTTGGCATCTACAAAAATCACTACTTGAAAAATGGGTAGAAAAAAACCAGATGCCTTGTGACATCTGGTTTTTTTTGGGTGTGCATCTATTTTGGATGCACAATATGGTTGCGGGGGGCACTGCGACACGGAACGTTGGTGCGAACACATCCCTGTTGCGGTGCCCGAAAAAATCTACGGGCTTGCGCTTTCCTTGATTTTTTCGACCGCGGCCACTCGTGCGTCCGCGCTTCATCTGCCACCGGCAGCGCGCAAACGCACTCCCCCAACGAGCCACGCTCGTCGGATCGCAATCGCAGATTGCGAGTTCAAATCCCACCCCGACTTGCCGCAGGCAAGCCAAAAAGCAGAACAGCCACCCGAATGGGTGGCTGTTCTGCTTTTTGGTTGCGGGGGTGGGATTTGAACCTCACGACCTCCGGGTTATGAGCCCGACGAGCTACCAGGCTGCTCTACCCCGCGATATGAAATGAAAGAAGTGGTGCCGGAAGCCGGGATCGAACCGGTACGAGATAAAATCTCACGGGATTTTAAGTCCCGGGCGTCTGCCAGTTCCGCCATTCCGGCAAACTTTCAGAGAAGGGCGCCCCTTCAAGTGCCCAATTATTATACCACAGTATCTACCCTTTGTCAACCCCCTTTTCGCAAAAACTTATTGACAAAAACCGACCTCCGGGGTTATACTGTTCTTATACGATCGCTACTTTTTCAAAAAAAGGAGGAAGCGCACTTGATTCCGCAGAAATTTTTAGACCGCATGCGTCAAATGCCGGGGTTTGACTTTGCCGCTTTCGAAACAGCGTTAGAAACCCCTGCTGTGCGCGCCTTGCGTGTAAATACTTTAAAGGCAACAGCCGAAAAATTGATACCGTTGCTCCCCTTTTCGCTATCTCCCCTACCATTTGGTGAAAATGCTTTCTATGCGCCGTCGGATAAGGTAGGTGCCCTGCCCGCTCACCATGCGGGAATGTTTTACATGCAGGATCCCTCCGCCATTTCTACCGTTGCGGCCGCCGCTCCGGGGCGTGACATTCACGTCATTGATCTATGCGCCGCGCCGGGCGGAAAATCGACACAACTGGCCGCCGCTATCGGCGAGAACGGCATTCTTGTTGCCAATGAATACGTTTCCGCCCGGTGCCGCGTATTGCAGGGCAACATCGAACGCATGGGCGCCAAAAACGCGATTGTCACCAATCTTCCTACCGAAACACTGGCCGATTTCTACGGTCCCCACTTTGATTTGGTCGTGGCTGACGTGCCCTGCTCCGGCGAGGGTATGTTTCGCAAATATGAGGTAGCGAGCGAGGAGTGGTCTACTGAAAATGTGGCGATGTGCGCTACGCGTCAGCGTGAAATACTTGAAAACGCCGCGCGCCTCACCCGTCCGGGCGGCCGGCTGCTCTACTCCACCTGCACCTTCTCACTTGAGGAGAATGAGCAGAATATAGATGCTTTTTTAATAAAGCACCCTGACTTTTCATTGCTTCCCGTCACCGCACAAATCGCCCGCCATACCGCAGATGGGGTGAATTTTGACGGTTGCGCGCATGATTTGACCCTCTGCCGCCGCTTCTATCCTCACCTCTCACCCGGAGAAGGACAGTTCGTAGCGTTGCTGCAACGAAGTGAGGCGGCACCGCAAATCGGCACAATGACCCGTGACGGACTGACCGCCCCAGACAAAAAGACCGCCAGCGAGGCAATCGCCTTTTTACAAGAGCTTTTGTCTGAAATTCCACAGGGCAAGCGCCTTGCCGTTTTGCGGGATACCCTGTGGCTCGCTCCGGATTTTCCGATACCGTCCAAGGGTGTTTTTGCCCCGGGCGTATGCGTTGGCACCCTGCAAAAAGGACGAATTGAGCCGCATCATCAGCTGGCCGCCGCATATGGCAACAGCTATCGCCGCAAGATCGACCTTGCGGCGGCCGACCCCCGCGTGCTTGATTATCTGCGGGGCGAGGAAATCCCCCTGAATACCACCGAACATCTCCACGGCAACGGTTACGCCGCTCTGCTTTACTGCGGTGCCCCTGTGGGCGGCGGTAAGATCGTAAGCGACCGTTTTAAAAACCACTACCCCAAGGGACTACGCAATCGGAGATAAAAAAGGACCGAGCCGGCTCGGTCCTTTTTATGTTTTAATATTTCTGCTGTCCACGCAAAAGACGTGAGCTATTGATCAGCACCGCAAATGCGCCAAAGTTATGAAAAATAGAGCCAGCCAACGCGCTGATCACGCCAAAAGCGGACAGGGCAATCATCAGAACGCTGATAACAATCGAAAGCACCAGGTTTTGATAAATGGTCTTTTTGGTCTTTTTGGCCAAGTCAATGACAAAGGGAATGTTCATCAGATTATTGTTCATCAGGGCAATATCTGCCGACTCGATGGCAAGATCCGAGCCCATGGCACCCATGGCGATACCCACATCGGCTTCACGGAGCGCCAAGGCGTCGTTAATACCATCGCCCACCGCCAAAACGCCATGCTCCTCTCCGCCAAGCGAGCGGATACGATCCAGCTTATCCTGCGGCAAAAGTCGGGCGTAAACCTCGTCAACACCTACCGTCTCGCCCATCCGCTTCGCCGGCTCTTCACGGTCGCCGGTCAAAATGACGGTGCGCTCGGCACCAAGCTCACGCAGCGCAACCACGCTTTTGGCGGCATCCTCACGAACGGTATCGTTAAAGCCAATGGCGCCAAGCAAGCGGTCGCCTGCCGCGACAAAACTGACGCTACCCATCAGTTCGCCGCCAAACTCGGCCGGAATGACGCAACCTTCGCTTTCCAGCCATTCACGGCGGCCAAAGCGTAACAGATCGCCCTCGGCACCGCTCCCCTCAACGCCTCCGCCGGAAATCTCACGGATCTCCAGATCTCGGCGGTAATCCATCCCCTTGCTTTGCACATAGTCAGCTACCGCGCGGGAAACAGGGTGAGTAGACGCGACCGCGACCGCGGCGGCAGCTTGCAAAAGCTCTTGCTCTGTCACATCCCCAAAAGGGCACACCTCGGTGAGCGCAAGCTCGCCTTTGGTCACAGTACCGGTTTTATCAAAGACCACGGTATCAATTTCTGTCAGCTCCTCAATAAACTTAGAGTTTTTGATCAGAACACCGCGCTTGGTTGCCACAGAAAGCGAGGCAATCATCGGTGCGGAGCTGACCAGCATTTGTCCGCAGGGGCAGGATACCACCAAAACGGCAATGGCTTGCGCCACATCCTTGGAAATCAGCGCCACAATGGCGGCAATGCCCAGCACAAAAGGAATGTAATAACCGAGAAACCGGTCCATAATGCGGGACTCAGGGGCCGAAATGTTTTCAGAATTTTCCAGTAATTGCAGGATCTTAGAAAAGGAAGTGTCCACGTATTCTTTGCGGACCTCTACCACAATTCGACCGTCTAAATTGACAGTACCCGCATAGACATCGTCCCCTATTACCGTATGGGCAGGTTGCGGCTCACCTGTCAACGATTTTTGATCAATATTGGTCTCACCGCTGATCACCACGCCGTCAACCGGGATGCCAGATCCGGGCTTGATCACGATCTGCTGCCCCACCTTTAACGTTTGAGCATCCACCACCCGCTCCTCGCCGTCAAGCAGCAGAATTGCGGTACTCTGCTGCATCTTTTTCAGGCCGTCGATCACATCTCTGCCGCCCATGATGCTACGCTCCTCCAAAAGGTGCGCAATGTTCAGAATCAGCGGGATCAACAACGCTAAAATCAGCTCTTGATTGAACACGCAAGCGATAATGGCAACGCCCACCAAAATTTCCATAGCGTTGGTGAGATTACGGGTAAAAAGCCCCTTGATACCGGTGACAATCACCGGTACGCCCTCGATCAAAAAGCCGATGAAATATAGTAGCTGCGGCACGATGGGGTAAGCGTTGCCAAGCAGATAGGTATAGATCAGACCCACAGCGAGACAGGAAAGGGTTGCGGCGCCGCAAATAATATCCTTTGTCAGTTTACGCCGACCCTTATCGGTCAGATTATCCCGGGAGAGCGCTTGCAGGCTGTTCTGGGCCATATTATTGATATTTTCCATATTGCCCTCCTCACTGCCCCTTAATGTAGACTTTGTTGCCGTCGTCGTCAATCAGTTGGATGTCAATCTTGCTCATGACCGCCATGTACTTATCGGTATAAATACGGGCCTTGACGGCCTGCTCTATAGCGGCATAGGCTTCATCACATTCGTCGCAACCGCTCACAAGTTCCGGATCATGTCCGTGACTTGTATAAATGGCTGCCCTACGGGATGCCAATTCCTTGGCAACACCGGTAAACTCCGCCAGCTTCCTATCGGCGGCACCGATCGCCGCGTTCTTTTGTTTGGTTGCCTCGGCTTCGGTAGCGTTGGCCTTGGCCTGAGCCTCAGGGATCCGTGTGTTCTCGTACGTTTTGGCACGCTGCACCACTGTTTCCGCATATACAGAGGCGGCATTCACAGCCTGAAAAGAATCACGCACCTCCTCGGGGGCGGCCACTTGGGTCAGCTCTACCGCGGTAATGGTCACGCCAGTCCCCATTTTGACCAATTTTTCAGTGGCGCGCTTCATAACAACGACAGCGAAATCATCCTTGCCGTCGGTCAGTAGGCTATCCACCTCCATCTTGGCACTTTCGCTCACCATGGCGTTGCTGACTGCCGTATCAATCAGCGACGTCATGTTTTTAACATGCAGAGCGTACTCTACCGGATCGGCGATGATATATTTGACAGAGGCAGAGACAACCACAATATTCTGATCTCCCGTAATCAGATAGCCGCCTTGTATCCCTTTGAGCGAGGTACCGTCGGCGGTATAATGGGTGGTTACGCTTTGCTCGATCACCTTGCCGGTGGGCACCGTGATCACCTCGTCAATGAAATACGGAAAAGCAAAAAGCAATCCCGGCTCATGAACTTGCTCCTCTCGATTATCCCCCACCAGCTTGCCAAACCGCAAAACAACGGCAGAGTTTCCGCTGTTTACGATACGAATGCCGGAAAGGAGGATAAGCAGAACGACGACAGCGACCGCAATGAGGAAATATTTGGTCACCGTTTCCAAAACGTCGCCCAAAAGTGTTTGTTTCTTCTTCATAGAGCGCCTACCTTACGGAGTAGTGGGAGTTTGCATTTCATTGAGCATTTCAATGATAGCGTCGATCAGATCATTGCGCTTCTGCTCGGGGAGCTGAGTTAGAATGTAAGACAGATCGTACAGTACAGTATCCTCATTGGCAATCTCTGCATAATCAAAGAGAATGTTAAACGGATACTTATCGGTTTTAATCATCAAGGAGGTGTTGGGACCGATCGCGGCAACGGCGGCATCCAGCCCCATTAAAAACTGATACAGCCCTCCAATATCAGCAGCTTGCGCCGCATTATGAATTTGGGCAACGGCAGCATCTGCCTCTCCTTTGATTCTGCCCGCCTCGGTCTCAGCGTCACTCTCAATCTTAGACGCGCTGGTATCCGCGTCAGTAATGATCTTGTTCGCTTCCGCCTCAGCTTTGGCAAGAATGGTATCAATCTCGGTTTCGCGGTCTGTGCGCATTTGCTCAAACACGGTATCCAAGTTGGTGCCGGGTAACGAAATACGCAGGATGCTGACGTCAACCACCTCAATGCCATAATTGGCAAGGCAAACATCGTGTACGCGGGTGAAAATCTTTTCCTGAATCTCGTCAATCTTGATCTCGCTTGCGTTCAAAGAGACCAGCCCCGTCAAGGCATAGGAGCCCAGCGTACTGTTGGTCGCGCTAAAGACCTGATCGTTGATAAAGGTGTTGGCGGAATTGTTCACGCCAACGCTGTTATGATAAAGAACAGGGTCGCTGATTTTCCATGCCACATTGGATTGCAACACAATATTCTTTTTATCCTTGGTGATGGTCTCCAGGCTGTTCCCTTCCAGAGACTGGAGCCTGTTGTCATAGCTCACCACGCTCTCAAAGGGCCAGGGAAGCTTAAAGTACAGCCCCGCATCGGTAATTTCCTCACGAACCGCGCCAAAGCGCAGGATCACGGCGCAATTGCCCTCCTTAACCACGGTGGTAAAGCCAAACCAAAACAGAACCAGCACCACAACCGCGGCGGTGGCAAACTTCAAAATCTGCATTCCCACAGAGGCTTTCTCTTTTGGTGTCTTTCCTTGGGTCACAGCCCCCGTTTCTTTCGTTTTGATTTCGGGCGCTGTCTCTTTTTCGGCAGCGACGGCTTGCAAATCCTGCTCCTTTTGCTCTGTCACAGGCACCGACAAATTCTTTTGCGCCTGCTTTGATTTTTGAGATGTATGTTGTTTTTTACTCATCACGCTATCCTCCGTTACCGGCTGAA
Source organism: Oscillospiraceae bacterium (assembly GCA_015065215.1). Classification (GTDB taxonomy): domain Bacteria; phylum Bacillota; class Clostridia; order Oscillospirales; family CAG-272; genus Firm-07. The sequence goes on from SVQT01000019.1 coordinate 33,031, forward strand.
CTCAACGATTTTGGCATCACCGTAATCCTTGATGAAATCAGCGTCCAAATCCTTATCCAAAATGATCATATTACTTTGGCCAACAATTGCTTGAATTGCCTGAATACGCTTGTACTGTCTGTAATTATAGCCCTTTCCACTCCAATCCTCTTCCGCTTGAAGCTGCCACATCAGCTCCGCCACCTCAGCATTTGCTGCGGCGATGCTGGCAATTTTCTGGGCCTCCTCGGCCCCCACAATGGTGTAATACTTTGAATTGGCTTCAATCAAAAGCACACTCTCTTCTCCCATGGCCGCAAGCACAATTCTTTCCGCCTCGATCCCCGCGCTGATCAGCTGCTGATAAACATCGGCGATTTCTACCGGCGGATGGATGCTTTCGAGCACCACATCCATCACATCAAGGCCTGTATGATACGCGGAAATTTTTTCGATCAGATCCTCTTTGAAGCTTTGAGCGAATGCGCCACGGTCTACAGATAGCAGGGTGTCAAGGTCGGTACCGATAGTTTTGGCGGTCACGATCTCGTAAGCGGTGGATTGCAGCAGCGCTTCGGGACTGGTGCTACTTGCCAGATACGCCTTTAAATTCTCTATACGATAGGCGATGCGCAAATTGATCGATACCAGCTCATTGCCACCGCCCAGTAGCAGCTTGTATTCCTCGCTACCGTGCGATTGCGTCCAGATATTATCGGTGCTTTCCTCAGAAATATAACCGATGGTCACCGTATTGACCACACGGGTATTATAGACCTCTACGCTGTCAAAGGGCCAGGGCAACGTCACATGCAGTCCAGGCTGCAAGGTCTCCTCTTGCAACCGCCCCAAACGGTAATGCGCCCCCTCCTGATAAGGCTCGATCTTAACCACGCCGCTAAAGCCCCATAATAGCAGAACCACTGCCAACACGGTATACGGCAAGATGCGCTTGATCAGTCGAATGCTCCAAAGTGAGCGCATGGTGATACCGGTGTTCTTTTCCAGATAGGAGATCACACCCAGATCCTCTCCGCCAAGTCCCGGCATGGGAATGGAAAGCTCGGGAGCGGTAGAAATTTCATGGCGGATATACCGTACCACCAGCGAAATTGTCAGAAAGGCAGTTTCATAGACAAAGAGCAACGCCAGCAAAATATTGGTGATCTTAACATAGTCACCATATCCCATCAGACGGATCATCAAGGCGATGGCAATCACAAGCTGGCTCCATCTGCCGGCCGACAAGGCCCCCCGCAAACCGTGAAGCTGCGCTTGGTGATAGCGCTCTTCGGCATCCTTGGCGGGTAACGCCTTCGGGGGATCTTCCCCTTCTTCGACCACGCGTTTGTCGTCCCCCGCGTGCTTGCACCATTTGTCCAGCACGATGTAAAAAACAAAGAACGCCACCAAAATCACCGGAATGTGATAGCCCAACCCATAGGAGCGGGGAGTTTTGGCGAACATGATCCAAAAATAGACATTGGCGCCGGTAATCAGTGTCAGCACCGCGCCCAACAAAACCGTCTCTCTGGAATTTGCCCAAAAATCCACAAACCATTCTCGCACACGGGCAAAAAAGGGTTTTCTTTTGGGTGTGGGAACAGGCGCTTCCTCGTCAGTCGCCTCTGTGGGCGTGGGCTCCGTCTCAGCAGGCGGCTCTGTGGGCGTGGGCTCCGTCTCAGCGGGCGGCTCTTTTTTGGGGATGATCGGTGTCATCAAAAGCAAATTTGCCACCGCCGGTAATGCTTGCAATATGCCAACCAGCAGCAAGGGCAAATAGGCGGTCAGCAGATATATGACAATACTGCCGACAGCGCAACCCAACAGACAAAGCGCCGTAATGAGCGCCGCCTTGCCGGAGGGGGCAGTCTGTTTCTTTTTCGCTTGTTTCATGTAATCTCCTCTCACGCGGGGCACGCTTCAATGCACGTGCGTACGCAGGCGCACGCGGGCGCCAATTAATGATGGTTAACCTATTTTAACACATTGCTGTAGTTTTTGTCAAGGTCGATATATTTGGATAAAAAAAGCAACTGCTTTTGCACAATTAGCACAAAGCAGTCGCTTCTTTTGGGGTAAAATTATTTGGCGTAGAGGTCTTTGTGATATACACCGGCGGCGTACAGGTCTTCAAAGGCCTGCACCACAGCCTCTTTGTCCTCTTTGTATGTTACGCCAAACCAACGGTCGGCGGTGGGAATGACACGAACCGTTGCTTTGCCGGTACGGATCATATGATCGATAACGCCGGGCAACAGATATTCCGCCTTGATCTCCCCTTGGGGAAGATCGGTGAGGAATTTGAGAAAGCCCTCTTCCAATTCATCCAGAAAATCAGGCGTTAACGCCCACATATTCATCGAAACGATGGCATCGGGATCCACCGGGATGCGCACACCATCCTTTTCTACAGCGGCACCCTTCCCATCACGCACCAAACCGTGGGTTTCAACCACACCGGTCAGATTGCCTGCCGCGTCCACCTGGCAAACACCGCGGGAAACACCGCCGTTTTCACTAAGGGTATTTTTCAAAACAAAGCCGGGCATGCAAAAGCTATTCTTTTTGCCGGCGTTTTCCACCAAGAAGTTATGCGCGATGCGAAAACCCTCTTTTCCGTAATAATCATCCGCGTTGATCACCACAAAGGGCTCTTTCACGATACCGCGGCAGGAAAGCACTGCCTGACCGGTCCCCCAAGGCTTTTTACGCTCTGCCGGGCAGGTAAAGCCAGCGGGCAGATCCTCTTTTTCCTGGAACGCATACGCCACCGGGCAGATCTTTTCGATCCGCTCCCCAATGATGGCGCGAAAATCCGCCTCCAGATCCCGTCGGATAATAAAAACGACACGGTCAAAACCCGCCTCCAGCGCGTCGTGGATCGAATAGTCCATAATAATCTCACCGCCGGGGCCGACCGGCTCCAGCTGCTTGATCCCCCCGCCAAAGCGCGAGCCAATGCCTGCCGCCATAATCACCAAACTGGTTTTCATATGCAATTCTCCTTTTCTGTATAGGCTTGTACGAACACCCTTGGTTGGTTCAGTATCAGTATAGCACAACGGCAAGTATTTTGCAAGTGTAAGATTGAGCACGTTTTCTTGGCTTTTGGACACAAAAGGGGCTATTTATTTGGCCAGAGCGAAAAAACGCAAATAACATTCCATTTGCTTCCCACAATAAAGAGGGCTGCCTCAAATTTGCATTTGAGACAGCCCCGATCCGCGCTTTTTACGCCATCGCGCCTTAGCCTTCTGTCACGATCTTATACAGTTGGAAGGGGAAAACGAAGGGGGCACAAACCATGCCAACGATAATACCGAGGACGGTGGTAAACAAACCGATCAAAAGGCCAAGCACAAAGAACAAAATCTTCATGCCGATCAACCACAGACAGCCGTCCAGATCAAAGGTGAAGATCAGTCCCGGCCATCGCACCGATTTGAAAGCAAAGTCCACAAGGATGTCCTGCACAATACAATCATAAAAGAGACAGCATACATAAGAAAATATCACATATGTATCGATCAGCATAAAAACCAAAAAACCGGTGCTATAGTCATCAACCAAAACGGAAATGCCGATTGCCAAAAATACAGCCGCGACCAGTCCCGCCACCGCGAAGCTTAAAATGTGGTACCCGCTAAGATTTCTCTGCCGCTTCTTCTTTTGCGGCGCTGCCTGCCGTTCTTCCTCTTGACGGCGCCTTTGCGCCATCAAGGCCTCCGCTTTTCTTCTCCGCTCAGCGGCCGCAAGCTCCGCCGCCTTCGCCTGTGCGCATTTTTTACAAAGAACGACCGGATTGGTGCTGCCTACGTTTTCCTCGTTGACCATCGCACCGCAACGCTTGCAAAAGCCCAAGGGCTGAAGGGGTGCGGGCGGCTGTGACTCCTCCGCCTCCGGCTCGGCAGGCTCGTCCTCTGCCTCCGGTGTCGCGGTGGCGGGAAAGCCACCCGCCGGATCCAACAGCTCGTCTACTGTTATTTTATACAACTCCGCCAAGGCACGCAAGGTGGAAATATCCGGCTCGCTCAGATCCTTTTCCCATTTTGAAATCGCCTGTGCGCTAAGGTTCAAATGCGCCCCTAACTGCTGCTGTGTCATACCGGCCAATTTGCGATAACACGCCATTTTTTGTCCAAGTGTCATATCATTCTCCTTTATTTTTCGGTGATTTCATTGTGCCATAAATTTCCTGCGTTTTCAATCATCCGTTGGTTGAATTACACAACTGATGGTTGAAAAGGCTGTTTGGCGGCCGGATCGCCGCTTTTTGGCGGCAACCCCAATCACAGAGCATGCGATTATCGGGAAGCTTCCTCTCCCGCGCTCACCAGCTGGGTAGCCCAATTGCCTTTTTTCAGCAGAATGGCTCCCAGAAGGAATTTGGCCGATTCAACCGCTTGGCAAGCAATGAACAGCCAGTAAATACTGATCCCGGTGCCATATGCCAGTATTGCCGCCACAGGCATAACAATCGCCCACATATAGATGCTGTCAAACAAGAGCGTAATGAACACTTTACCCCCTGAACGGATGGTGAAATAGGCGGCGTGAGCAAAAGACCGGAAAGGGGTTGCCACCGCCGTGACGATCATCATAAAGCCGGCAAGCGAACGCACTGTTGCCTCGGTCTCATACAGGCGCGGGAACACGCCGGAAATACCGGCCAGTACACCGCCCATCAAAAGAGCGCAAGCCACAGCGAATGCCATCATCTTGCGATCGGCGTCCTTTGCTTCCTCGATCTTGCCAGCCCCCAGCAGATTGCCCACCACAATGGCGATTGAAGTGCCCACCGCCATATAAATGACGCTGACCAGATTTTCTATGGTGGCATTGATATTCTGCGCGGCCACCACTTCCAGCCCCCTGGTGGAATAGCACTGATTGCGCATGGTCACCGCCAGTGCCCAAAACAGCTCATTGGCCATCAAAGGCAGGCCCTTGACAGCAACCCTGCC
>SVQT01000070.1 GCA_015065215.1 Oscillospiraceae bacterium
CTGTTGTTGACGATGGTGAAGCGTATGATTCCCTCTTTGGCATCATAATACGCGTCCTTGATATACACACGGTTATTTTGCCGAATGCCGTCTATCGTAACGATCTTGCCTTGCGTTGCGCCAAAGTAGATCTGCTTGCCCGTATACCACAAAAACGGCACGAGCAATACGGCAAGCAGCGATGCCACGATCACAAGAAGGACAAAACGCCTTGTCCTGCGCACGATCTCTCCCTCCTTTTATCTCACGTTCAGCATCTCCTCGGTGATGGTGAAATAGCCGACGATGCAGCTCTTATCCTCCGGATATTGCAAATACCACTCGATGTTACCTGCCCCACCGTTGTGCGAGAACAGTTCTGCACCGCTTACAATACGATATTCACCCGGCAGCACCTCATCCCAGACATCGCCGGCATCCAGCACTCTTGCTTCTCTGGAAAAGGCGCCCACGCTGTCAAACTTCATAGGTGATAATTTATTCACATCCATGCACAACCTCCAAGCATCCCCCTCCTTGCGCTCGATCCATGGCGGAAACCGCTCGGAAATGACCTGCTGACTGCTTTCGTTGACAAGCGTATAATAAATTTTGCCATCCTCGTAATAGACGTCCTCAAAGCGGATCCGATCGTTTTGTAAAACACCGTCTATGACTACTGCCTCACCTGCTGTCTTACGCAAATAGCGCGCCTCTCTCGCGTCTTTTATCTGGGGGGCGAAATTCACCAGGCCGCTCACAAGCAAGAGTACAAGCTCGGCTATGATCACGCCAAGAACAACACGCTCACGGGTAGACCACGTCCGTAATTTCCGCAATTTCCTCAATCCTTTCTAAGCAAGTAAATATTGCAAGTGGGATGCGCACGGCAATGTTAGGATCGCCGTAATCATTCGCATCCGGATATGGCGTGCCCTGAGAGATACTTCCCATTATAGTTTAGCACGCCGGAGGAACTTTGTCAACACAAATTTTACAATCAAGAAACAAATTTGCGCATTTTTGTTCATTTTGAGTTTACAATTTCAAAAAAGACATCTTTTTGTTGCATTCGTCACATTCCTCTCTGTAGCCCGTTACAGCCACCGGGCTTTTATAAAATCCTTTCGTGCGGTTGACAATTCCCTTTTTCTATGTTATACTTAAATATCTATATTTTAGTTTTGCTATTCGGAGGTTCGATATGAGCGAATTGCACGAGCTCCCCAAGACCTACGCCCCGGGCGAGTTTGAGGAGCGCATTTATAAAAATTGGTGCGACAAGGGCTACTTCAGACCCGAGGTGGACAAGTCCAAAAAGCCCTTTACCATTGTGATGCCGCCCCCCAATATCACGGGTCAGCTGCACATGGGTCACGCGCTGGATAACACCTTGCAGGATATCCTCATCCGCTACAAGCGTATGAGCGGCTACTCTGCCCTATGGCTCCCCGGCACCGACCACGCCTCCATCGCCACCGAGGCCAAGGTGGTAGAGGCCATGCGCAAGGAGGGCCTTTCCAAAGAGGATGTAGGCCGTGAGGGCTTTCTCACGCGCACCTGGGAGTGGAAGCGCCAGTACGGCGGCCGTATCGTTTCTCAGCTAAAGCGCATGGGCTCCTCCTGTGACTGGAGCCGCGAGCGCTTTACCATGGACGAGGGCTGCTCCGAGGCCGTGAAGGAGGTCTTTGTCCGTCTTTACGACAAGGGGCTGATCTACCGCGGCAACCGCTTGGTCAACTGGTGCCCCACCTGCGTGACCTCCATTTCCGACGCCGAGGTGGAATACGAGGACAAGCCCGGCAACTTCTATCACCTGCTCTACCAAGTCAAGGAGACCGGTGAATATCTGGAGCTTGCCACCACCCGTCCCGAGACCATGCTGGGCGATACCGCTGTAGCCATCAACGCCGAGGACGAGCGCTACAAGCACCTCCACGGCTGCCATGTGATCCTCCCCCTTATCAACAAGGAAATTCCGATCGTGTGTGACGAGCACGCCGATATGACCAAGGGCACCGGTGTGGTAAAAATCACCCCCGCTCACGACCCCAACGACTATGAGGTGGGGCAGCGGCATGGGCTCCCGATGGTGCGTATCTTCACCTATGACGGCAGGATGACCGGTGCCGCCGATAAGGCCGCCACCGACAAGCTGTTCGCGCGCGGCACCGCCGCCGTGGGTGAGCCGGAGGTGCTGGACTGCGGCAAATATGCCGGCATGACTACCGCCGAGGCGCGCAGGGCCATCCTTGCCGATCTGGAGGCCATCGGCGCGCTCAAGGAGATCGAGCCCCTTGCCCACAATGTAGGCACCTGCTACCGTTGCCATCAGGTGATCGAGCCGATGGTCTCTAAGCAGTGGTTCGTCAAAATGGAGCCGCTTGCGGGGCCCGCGATCGCCGCTGTGCGCGAGGGACGCACCAAGTTTGTGCCCGAGCGCTTTGAGAAAAACTACTTCCACTGGATGGAAAATATCCGCGACTGGTGCATTTCCCGTCAGCTGTGGTGGGGCCACCGCATTCCCGCCTTCTACTGCGACGAGTGCGACGAGGTGGTCGTCACCAAGCAAGCCACCGCCAAGTGCCCCAAGTGCGGCCGTGAGATGCGGCAGGATCCCGATACGCTGGACACCTGGTTCTCCTCTGCCCTCTGGCCCTTCTCTACTCTCGGCTGGCCCGAAAAGACAGCGGATCTTTCCTACTTCTACCCCACAAATACCCTGGTCACCGGCTATGATATTATCACCTTCTGGGTCTCTCGCATGATCTTCTCGGCGCTGGAGTACACCGGCACCGAGCCCTTTGACACGGTGCTGATCCATGGTCTTGTCCGCGACGCCAAGGGACGCAAGATGTCCAAGTCGCTGGGCAACGGCATCGACCCGCTCCAGATCATTGACCAGTACGGCGCCGACGCGCTGCGCTTTGCGCTGGCCACCGGCAACTCACCCGGAAACGATATGCGCTTTTCTGACGAGAAGATCGAGGCCGCCCGTAACTTTGCCAACAAGCTGTGGAACGCCTCCCGCTTTGTGCGCATGAACCTGACCATTGATCGGGTGGCGCTGCCCAAGGCAAGCGACCTTGCCCCTGAGGACAAGTGGATCCTGACCGCCTTTAACAAGGCTGTGGCCGGTGTGCGCAACGCTCTGGATAACTACGAGCTGGGCATTGCCCTGTCCACCCTTTACGATTTTGTTTGGGATGTGTTCTGCGACTGGTACATTGAGCTTTCCAAGGCGCGCCTTTCCGAAAAACAGACCGCCGGCAATCTGGTGGCGCAAAATGTGATCGCCTTTGTACTGGACGGCATTTTGAAGCTGCTGCATCCCTTTATGCCCTTTATCACCGAGGAGATCTATCAGTCTCTGCCCCACGAGAGCGAGAGCATCATGATCGCTGACTACCCCACGGTGCGCGCCGACTTTGATTTTGCAAATGACGCCGCCCAGATGGAGCGTGTGATCGCCGCCATCCGCGCCATCCGCGCCCGCCGCAACGAAATGAATGTGCCCCCCTCCCGCAAGGCGAAAATCTTTATTGCCACCAAGTACGCGGAAAGCTTTGGCGAGGGCACCGAGGCCTTCTTCAAGCGTTTGGCCTCCGCCTCTGAGATCGCGGTAGCCGAAGGCTTTGACGCCGCGACCCTTTCTGCCGATGACGCGGTACAGATTGTGACCGATTCCGCCACCATCTATTTACCCATGGCAGATCTGATCGACCTGGAAAAGGAAAAGGCGCGCCTGACCGCCGAGCTCCAGCGTCTTGACGGCGAGATCGAGCGCGCGAACAAAAAGCTTTCCAACGAAAGCTTTACCGCCAAGGCCCCTGCCGCTGTGGTTGAGGGTGAGCGTGCCAAGCTTGCCAAGTATATCGAGAACCGAGCCGGCGTTGCCGCGGCTCTGGCGAAAATGCATTGACCAAAGGGGTTGCGTCATGAGAAGATGTGATCTCGGTACGATAGGCGTATAATATACTTTGAGTGCCGAGAGCGCAACTAAAAAACACACATAAAAAATGAAATTCGATAGAATTTCTACCGAAAAGCCGCTTTGCCATCACTTTTTTGATGGCAAAGCGGCTTGTTCTATTCTTTTTCGTGTGTTTTTTGTTCGGCGCTCATGACGCAGTCCCTTTTGCTTGACAAAACAAACTTTTTATAGTATTATAATAGTGTATACACTCTTTTGCGGAGGTTCATGATGAAAAAAAGGATATTTTCCTTTCTGATGATATTGTTGACACTGACCGTACTGCTTTCCTCCTGCGGCGCGCATACGGCAATGCAGCCAAGGCTTTTTACCATGCTGGGGGATAGTCTTTCCGCCTTTTTCCTCAACTCGCAAAACCTGCTAAAGGGCAACACGGCGCTTTGCATTGACGGCCAGGCACGCTACAGCCTGGATAATCAAGCGGGCACCGGCTCAGCGGCAGCCCAGGCCAGCGGAATGCTTTCCGCCTTAGCAGAAAAGAGCGGTGTGACCTTGTCGGCGGGCACCGAGAGCGCCAAGCGCTTCCGTATCGGTCTTGGCTTGAAAACCGAGCTTTCACCGACTGAGTTTTATATCGGCTTTGTGGGTGAGGATTTTGTGATCACCGCCCAAAATGAGCCGATGCTGATCGCGGCATTGGCGCATTTTGAAAAGGAATTCATCACCAAGGAAAGCGCCAACATTGGCGATGGCTATGTGTTTGTGCCCAAGAAGATGGCCTACACAAGCGCCACGCTACCGCTTACCGATCAGGACGGCGTGCCCCTGTATACCCTTTGCTATGCCGAGGGGGCGGACGCCAGCACCATGGCGGCGCTTGGCATCCTGCGCGACGCGGTAAAAGCCGCTACCGGCGTCACACTCCCCTTGCGTTCCGACTTTATCGAAGAGGATACCGAATCCGGCTCCTATGAGATCCTGTTGGGGCTGACCAACCGTGCCGCCTCGATCGCCGCCACAGGCAAGCTGGCCTATGACGCGTATTACATCGGCATTGAGGGCAACAAGATCGTGATCACCGCCCAAAACGGCTTGATATTGCAAAAAGCGGCACAGGCGTTTGTCGATCTCTTTGTACCAAGCGAAAGGGTTGATACCCTTTTCTTGCCCTGCGCGCTTTCCTACACTTACACCGAGGAGCTGCTGATTCTTGCCAACGATTACAAGAGCGATTACACTCTGATCTATCCCGCCGGGATAGACGAGGCCTCGCTTTCATATATCAAATCCTTCCTGAACGCTTTCTACCGTTTGACAGGCGCCAGCATCCCCGCTTATTCAGACGCGGCAGTTCCCTACTCTACGCTTGCGGGGGGGAGCAGAGAAATTCTGGTGGGCGCCACCAACCGCCCCGGCTCGATTCCGGCACCGGGCACCGTCGCAATTGTTTGCGCGGGCAGTGATATTAAACTTCAAGCGGAAAACGCCCAGGCGATTAACCTTGCCTTGCACGCCTTTTATGACAAAATCGTGGAATATGCCAAAAGCCAAAACGCGGCAAGCGCAAACAATTCTTACGCGCCCTATCCTTTGATCTGCCTGGATCACTTTACAATGCGACTTTCCGGCAATGCGCCCATCGGCTCCTGACGCGCGTAGATAGAATTTCTACCTAAGCTTTCTCCCGTGTTTTTGTTCGGCGCCATGTGAAGCCTCTTTTGCAAATAAAATCAATCCACGCGGTTGCGCCGCTCGCCGCGCCAAAAGGCGGCAATGTTCTGCCCCACCTCAAACAGGCAACGCTCTCTGGCCTCCTTGGCGCCCCATGCCATATGGGGGGTCAGACAGACATTCTCCAGCTGGCGAATAGCATAAAAGGGGTGGCTTGCGGGAAAGGGCTCTGCCGCATAGACATCTATGCCAAGCCCACCCAATTTGCCCGCGAGCACTGCCCTGGCGAGCGCCGCCTCATCGGTTACGGCTCCCCTTGCCACATTGATGAAAATGGCATCCTTTTTCATAAGAGAGATTTCTTTTTCACCAATGATCCCCCGCGTTTGCGGCGTGAGCGGCAAATGCACCGAGATCACGTCAGACACGCGGCACAATGCCTCTAAATCCACCTGCTCCACACCCGCCTTGGGACTGCGGGCAAAGGCAACGACGCGACAACCGATGGCAGCCGCCACAGCCGCCACCTTGGCGCCGATATGGCCATAGCCAACAATGCCCCAGGTTTTCCCCGCAAGCTCGTGATAGACGGGCGTCAGGCGGTTTGCCACCCCACCGGCACTATAGCTGCCGCTTGCCACATGAGCGGTAAAGGCGGGCAGATGGGTAGCAAGCGACAGCGCCATGGCCAGAGTGACCTGCGCCACGCTATCGGTAGAATAGCCCTTGACATTGGCAACGGCAATCCCCTTTTGACGACAGGCGGCAAGGTCGATATTATCAAAGCCGGTGGCACACTCGGCAATCATTTTCAGCCGGGTATTGCCCTCCAGGCTTTCACGGGTGATCTTGACTTTATTGATCACAATCACGTCGGCATC
>SVQT01000001.1 GCA_015065215.1 Oscillospiraceae bacterium
GCCGACCTGTTTGACAGCCCGGAGACCCTGATCCGCCTGGATATGTCCGAGTTTATGGAAAAGCACTCTGTTTCCCGCATCATCGGCGCCCCTCCCGGATACGTGGGGTATGACGAGGCGGGACAGCTGACCGAAAAGATCCGCCGCCGCCCCTATTCTGTGGTGCTGTTCGACGAGATCGAGAAGGCACACCCCGACGTGCTGAATGTGCTTTTGCAGATCCTGGACGACGGCAGAATTACCGATGCCAGAGGAAAAACGGTCAATTTTGAAAACACCGTGCTGGTTATGACCACCAATGCAGGCTCTGATAAGGCGGGCGCTCTGGCAGGCTTCCTCACCGAGGAGCGCAGCGGTAACGACGCCCGCACCGAAAAGGCACTTGCCACCTTCCTGCGCCCCGAGTTCCTCAACCGCGTGGATGAGGTCATCACCTTCCGCTCACTGGATGAAGCCGATTTCACCCGTATCGCGGGCATCATGATGGGCGAGCTAAAGACCGCGTTGGAAGAAAAGGGCATCTCCCTCTCCTACAGCGACGAAGCCCTCTCCCACATCGCCCAAAATTCCTATTCTTATAAATTTGGCGCGCGTAATATGCGCCGCTATATCCAGACCCACGTAGAGGATGCCCTGGCAGAAAAGATCATCGCTGACTACAACCGCAGCATCACCCACGCCAGCGTCACCGTCAAGGACGGGGAACTCAGCGTGAACGCGCTGTAATTCATACCATCATATTAGCAGCCGCCGAATTTCGGCGGCTGCTTTACCATCAAGGCATTGATATCTAAATTAGTGCAATTCGTATTATTGAAACCGAGGGGAAGATTATGTTTAATTCACATTATGTACCGCAATCTGTTTTGCGAAAATGGGCAGATCGAATCTGTGTGTATAATTTAGAAAGCAAAACTTTGACAGAAAATATAAAAACAGAGGACGTTTTTGCAAGCAAGGGCTTTTATAGCGATGAGATCGAAGAAAAATTACATTTGCAGATTGAGTCGCAGTTCGGAAATTTGCTGTCGAATATAATTTTGAAATCGGAGGAAAGTGTACGTTTATATAAAGAGCAGTTGAAGATAGTCAAAAAATTTCTGTTGATAGAAGTTTTGCGTAGTCTTGGCGGTGAAGAGTTTATGCAATTTGAAAAGAGTTTATCAAAACGTCTCGAGCTACCGTTCGAAGAAAAGGATGTCGAAGGAGAAACCTCCTTTGATTACTGGATGCGCACGCTAAGGGTTGTGTTGGAAACCGATGGAACTCCGGAGGAAATTTTGAAAAGAGACGATAAAACATATCCCGCTTATCGGTGGGCTATGGTGGTTTATACGGCTCGCTTGGGATTCTGGGATGCCCCCGACAAAGGAGATGAGTTTTTAATTACAGATGCTGGCATGACATCGGAAAACGAGTTGGGGTGGGACGGCTTTTCGGTTCAAAACTATAAAAAGCTTTATTGCGTAGCCTCGTGGTTGATGAGGGAGATTTGTGGGGGGATTTTTAAAGAAGATCTTATCAAATTGTTTCAAGCAACGGTATATTTCCACGAGAATTTTCAAATGTTTCCAATCTCTCCTAAACGAATGATTGTGCTAATTTCTCCGTTTTACAATATGTGGTCTGTTTTGAAAAAGTTTGGTTGTATGGTACCGCCTCTTACAGAATTAACACGCCTCCCCAACGAGTCACTATTTGTGGCTATGCCCAGAACTCAAGGAGAGATCAGCGGTGATGCTTACAACAATAATGAATATATTTATCCCGTTCAAAAGTTGTCACGCAAAGAAATTAGATATTGTAACTGCTTATTTTTGGATAGAATACATGCAGATTTAGGGTTTTCGTCATTAGAAAATGCGGCAGGAAGCATTTTCACATATTGTAATGCTCCACATGCTCCTCGCGTAGATTATACGGAGCTTTACAATATTATCCAAGACAGGATTCCAGGTAAATTTGAAATGATAAATAGAAACTGAATTTGTCAATTTTTTCAAGCATCTTGCTTGACTTACTGTTTAAAATGTGATATAATGCAAATGTCATATTCGAAGCCTTTGGCGCATTGCATTGCCTCTGCAAAGGAGGTTTGCGAATATGGGAAATGAGAATCGAAAAATCGATCGCAAAAGGGGTAGCTTTTATCGAAGTATAATGGAACCAAAATTCTCGCAAGAGAAATGGGCGGAATTACTTAATGTTTCCGCTCGAACCGTGGGCTATTATTATTCTGGTGAAAGAGAACCCGGGTTTTGGAGACAAATGATGATTTTTCAGATTATCGGAGGTCTCAAAGCAGAGGATATCCCTTCTTAAGGGGTATCCTTTGTTTTTTTTGAACCACATGGTTCATGGAAAATGCCTCTTTCATGTGAGATAATGTAAATGAAATCTTAGAAAGGAGGTAATCAAAATGTCGAACTATCGTACCATAGACGTGTGGAACGAGCGCTATGGAAATAAGGAAGCCGTGTATGATTACGCAGGACGATTGATGAAAAAGTCAGCTTGTGGAGATCCAAACAGTGCTTTTCATCCAACGCTCGACCACATTCGTCCGCTGTCTGCCGGCGGAAGCGACGTTCTCGGGAATATCGAAATTTGCCATCGTGATACCAATGAGGAAAAAGCGGATAGTTATACTCACTGGAAGGCAAACGGAAGAAGATTTCGTGCAGAGCGCATCAAAGGCAAAAGAACTGATTATAGAATCACTGAACTGAAAAAGGAGGACTAAAAAAGAGAGAAGTTTATGAAGGTGATCAATTATCACATCTGCGGCACCTGTAATTATCAATGCAAGTACTGTTTTGCTAATTTCGGTGAAAGAGATCCATCAAAAGAAGTTGCAATGAACATTATCAAAGAGATCCATAATTTTTTTATGAGAAGCGGTGTTTCTGATGGAAGGGTCAACATTGCGGGTGGGGAACCGTTGTTATATCCGTATTTGACCGATGTTATTGAATGCATCAGTGGATTAGGGATGAAAGCTTCGGTGATAACCAATGGGTCTCTACTCAGCGAAAAATTATTATCTAAATGGTCACAAAAAGTGGAAATGATAGGTATTAGTATCGATGCTGTGAGCGAACAAGGTAACGTACGTATCGGACGCAACCAACAGGGAAGTATTTTGACTACCGAACAACTGATTCGCAAAGCGCACTTGATTCGCAAATATGGAATTCAACTGAAAGTTAATACCGTAGTTTCAAAACTCAATCTTGAGGAAGATATGCTTTCGATTTATCGAAGGATGAATCCGGATAAGTTGAAATTTCTGTGTGTGCATGTTTTAGAGAATGTGAATGCAGAAGCTGAACGATTACAACCTACACAAGAAGAATTCGATGCTTTCGTGGCAAAAAATCGATATAATGAATCATGTAAGGTGGTTGTAGAGCCTAAGGGTGCTATGCAAAATTCTTATCTCATGATAAGTCCACAGGGAACTGTCTTTTTAAACGAAGGTGGAAGGGAGAAAAAATACGGAAACTGTTTAAACAACGAGTTGTATGAAATTTGTGAACAACTTCCGTTTGATAGCAACAAATACAACTTGAGATATTGAATGTATTTTAGGGTCAAGAATGAAGAAAGCAAAACTTGATACACAGGGCAGAATTGTTATTCCAAAGCCGTTTCGTGCAGAGTTGAATATTGTAGAAGGAGCGCCGTTGATGATTACGTGTGAAGGAGGCGCTGTTATTGTTAGACCGGACAAGAGTACATGCGCACTTTGCGGTTCCCATATGAAATCCGACAACAAAATGCGGTTATGTGACAAATGCATAAAAGATGTTCTGGAATACTGTGGTGTTCAAAACAAAAAATGATACACATAAAAAATTGCACCTTCGCGCAAACGAAGGTGCAATTTTTTATTGAAGAGATGGCCAAACCGCACAAAGTCTTTAATTGTAAAAAAAATGTAAACAGTGCTATTTCTTCTTGCAAAGAGAAAAACTATATGATATAATAATGCCCGCTTGCGTGATGGCGAGCAAAAACACACACGGGTTCGGATGCAGGGTCGGTGCCTCGCTTTGGTGAGGTTGCCTTGTGAGATCACCGTGGTGGAAAAAACCATAAGGAGGACATTAAAATGTCTGTTATCACCATCAAACAGCTGCTTGAAGCAGGCGTCCATTTCGGACATCACACCAGAAGATGGAACCCCAAAATGCAGGAGTACATCTTCACCGAGCGTAACGGTATCTACATCATCGACTTGCAGAAGACCGTTAAGAAGTTCGAGGAAGCTTACGCTTTCGTTCGTGACCTTGCCGCGGGCAACGGCACCGTCCTGTTCGTAGGCACCAAGAAGCAGGCTGCCGACGCCATCAAGGAAGAGGCTACCCGTTGCGGCCAGTACTACGTGAATATGCGTTGGCCCGGCGGCATGATGACCAACTTCAAGACCATCAAGAAGTCCATCGCTCGCCTGAACGCCCTGACCAAGATGCAGGAGGACGGCACCTTTGAGCTGCTGCCCAAGAAAGAAGTTGCCGCAAAGCAAAAGGAGATCTTCGACCTGGAGAAGTCCTACGGCGGTATCAAGACCATGGAGCAGCTCCCCTCTGCTGTGTTCATCGTTGACCCCCACAAGGAGCACAACGCAGTGCTTGAGGCTAAGAAGCTGGGCATTCCGGTCATCGCTATCGTTGACACCAACTGCAACCCCGATGATGCTGACTACATCATCCCCGGCAACGATGACGCGATCCGCGCCATCAAGCTGATCTCCTCTGTCATTGCCGACGCCGTGATCGAAGGCAAGCAGGGCGAGGACACCGCCGCTACCGAGGCTCCCGCTGAGGAAGCTGAGGCTACCGACGCTGAATAATTAAAATAAGGAGAGAACGAAAATGGCTAACATTACCGCAAAGGACGTTGCTGCTCTGCGTGCTAAGACCGGTCTTGGCATGATGGACTGCAAGAAGGCTCTCGTTGAGGCTGAGGGCGACGTAGAAAAGGCTGTTAAGATCCTCCGTGAGAAGGGTCTGGCTACCGCTGAGAAGAAGGCTGGCCGTGTTGCCGCCGAGGGCCGTGTTGACATCATGACCAAGGACGGCGTAACCGCTATGGTTGAGGTAAACTCCGAGACCGACTTCGCTGCCAAGAGCGATGCCTTCAAGGCATTTGTGACCGGCTTGCTGGAGACCATCATTGCAAGCAAGCCCGCCAACGTGGCCGCTCTCATGGAGCTGCCCTTCCAGGGCGGCGCCCTGACTGTTCAGCAGACCCTTGTTGAGCAGATCGCTATCATCAAGGAGAACATCTCCGTTCGCCGTTTTGTGATCGTTGAGGGCATCACCTCCACCTACATCCACGGCATGGGCGGCACCGGCGTTATCGTCAAGTTCGAGACCAATGTTGCCGATAAGGAAGGCTTTGCCGAGTACGCCAAGAATATCGCTTTGCAGATCGCCGCAGGCAATCCTCCCCAGTACGTGAACATTGAGGATGTTCCCGCTGAGGCTGTTGCCGAGGAAAAGGCCGTTCTGATCGCGCAGATGAAGAACGATCCCAAGAACGCCAACAAGCCTGATGCGATCCTGGAGAAGATCGTTTCCGGCCGTCTTGGCAAGTTCTACGAGCGCGTTTGCCTGGTTGAGCAGGGCTACGTCAAGGAAGACAGCATGACTGTTGGCGCTTACACCAAGGCTACCGCAAAGGACTTGGGCGGCGACATCAAGATCGTTTCCTTCGAGCTGTTCGAGAAGGGCGAGGGCATTGAGAAGGTAGAAGAGGACTACGCCGCCGAGATCGCAAGACTCTCCGGTGTGAAGCAGTAATTCAAGCTTCATTGAATACAAAAAGCGCAACGCTGCGACGTTGCGCTTTTTTCTCTTTACAAATTTTTCTCTTTGTGATATACTGAAGAAGCCAAACAAAATTCAATATTTACCTCCAAGGGATACGTGTTTTTATTTAGGTAAAAACGCTATGCCTGTTTTTCCGTATTCTTATTGGGGAAATGAATTTTGTTTGGCGACAATTCGGGGCTATGCGTTTTTCGGTGTGTGGCTCCTCGTTGGGCCACGCACTTTTTTGTTCGGAGGAAAAAACATGAAAAAAAGAGGACTTTTGATTTTGTTGGCGGCGTTTCTTTGTCTCGTATGTGTGTTCATGCTTGCAGCATGTGACGAATCTGATACGCCCAACGCTGGCGACGGTTCCGACCCCATCCACACCCACGCATGGGGTGAATGGCAAGTTGAAACCGAAGCTACCTGTCAGTCTTTGGGAAAAGAAACGCGAACCTGTAATTGCGGTGAGAGCGAAACGAGAACAATTCCTGCAACAGGGCATCACTACAATACAGACAATATTTGTATTGATTGTAATACCGAATTACAGTATTCTAATTCTTTGTTGTACGAATTAAATCAAGAAGAAAATGCATACACGGTTGTTGGTATGAGTGAAATGACAACTGTGGTTGTGATTCCAAATTACTACAAGGGACTTCCCATAACCTGTATTGCCGAAGGTGCTTTTGATAATTGTGGTTTTATTACTGATTTACAAATATCTGCTACAATATCCAACATAGAGGGATTTTTGTTTGGAGAGGGACTGTCAGGGCTATCGAGTGTCAGTGTCGAAAAGGGAAATGCTGTTTATTACAGTGTAGATAACTGTGTGATACAAACTGCAAACAAAACTTTAGTTTTGGGCTGTAAAAATAGTATTATTCCAACGGACGGCAGTGTAACCAAACTTGGAGATACTGCGTTTGTGGGTTGTATAGAATTAACTGAGATTACGATCCCTTCGAAAATCACGGAAATTGGGATGTATGCTTTTGCGAGCTGTATTAACCTAACCTCAATTACCATCCCCGCAAGAGTGACAAGCATTGGTGAACGGGCATTCGACGGTTGCGAAAAGCTGATTGAGGTGTATAATCTTTCTTCTATAGATGTTGCTGGATACTTTGAAAATGTCAAAATGATTCATACCACAGCTACAGCAGCGAGTAAGCTGTTTACCGATGAAAATGGATTTCGCTTCTATGACGATGGAGTAGAGCGCTATTTAATGGGTTATAACGGTAATGATACGGCATTGGTTCTGCCCACAAGCTGTAATGGAAACAATTATGCGGTTTGGGATTATGCCTTTTATGGTCACAGCGAATTCCAAAGCGTTACGATTCCTGTTGCTGCGAGATGGTTTGGCAATGAAGTATTTCGTGGTTGCGAGAATGTCAAAGCTGTATATTATACTGGAGATGTTGCCTCTTGGTGTAATATATACTTTTATTACATCCACTCTAATCCGCTAGCTTATGGGGCAGATTTGTATATGGGTGGTGATCTTGTGACGTTTTTGGAAATACCAAATGGCGTAACCGAAATCAAAGAGTGCGCTTTTTTTGGCTGCACAAGCATTATCAGTGTTACAATTCCTGCAAGTGTAACCGCTATTGGTAGTAGCAATCGTGCTTTTCAAGATTGTTATAAGCTGATTGAAGTGTACAATCTGTCACCCCTCAATATTAGAGCGGGTGAAAGTTGGTATGACAATGGCTCCATTGGCACTTATGCTAAAAATGTATATACCGCATCCCAGGGTGAAAGCAAGCTGTTTACCGATGACAATGGCTTTATTTTCTACGATGACGGCACCAACCGATATTTATTGGACTATATCGGTACCGATACGGCTTTGACACTACCTGTGGGCTGTAAGGGGAATAATTATAAGATTTATGAACTTGCATTCTGTCACCGAAATGATCTTACCAGTATAACGATTCCTGACGGCGTGACTGGGATTGGCGTGAATGCTTTTTCCGGCTGTGTGGGCATTGTTCAAGTGGAAAATGGTGTTTCCTATGTTGATAAATGGATTGTTGGCTGCGATACCGGCGTTACAACCGTTACGTTGCGTTCTAATACGGTCGGGATATGTACTTCTGCATTCGAAGGATGTAGAAATTTAATCTCTATCTCCATTCCTGCAAGTGTAAGAAGCATCGGTGATTCGGCATTCTACCAGTGTTATAATCTAACGACAGTGAACTGCGGAGATAATAACCAACTAACAAATATCGGGGATAAAGCATTCTTTCTTTGCAACGGCCTGACCACGATGAACTTCGGCACAAATAGTCAGTTGACCACGATTGGTTACGAAGCGTTCTCTTATTGCGATAGCCTGACCACGCTCACCATTCCTGCAAAAGTAACGAATATTGGTGACTATGCGTTCGTCAGTTGCAGTAATCTGACTACAGTCAATTTCCACGATAATAGCGAACTGGAGAGTATTGGAGAGTATGCTTTTGAAATTTGTAGCAGTTTGACCACGGTGAATTTTGGAGATAATAGTCAGTTGACAACTCTCGGCGCCGGTCTGTTCTCTCGCTGCAATAGCTTGACCTCAATCACTATTCCCCCAAGCGTAACGAGCATCGGCAAGCGTGCGTTTGAGTTTTGCAATAGCCTAACCGCTGTTTATATTACCGACATTGCGGCGTGGTGTAATATAGAATTTGATGATTATAATAACAATCCGTTGTATTATGCGCAAAATCTATATTTCGATAATACGCTTATAACGCATTTGGAAATTCCGAATACGGTGACAAGCATTAAGAATTACGCTTTTTACGGTTGCACAAGCATCATAAGTGTGACTATCCCCGCAAGTGTGACAAGTATCGGCAATTCTGCATTCTACGAATGTGAAGGCTTGACCGGAGCGATTTTCGAAGATAATAGCCAATTAACGAGTATCGGCAATTTTGCATTCTACGAATGTGAAGGCTTGACCAGAGTGGTTTTCGGAGATAATAGCCAATTAACGAGCATTGACTTTTCTGCGTTCTACAATTGCAGAAATCTTAGTACAGTTGATTTTGGCGAGAACAGTCAATTAACGAGCATTGGCAACAATGCGTTTTCTAACTGCGAAAATTTAACTTCGATCATGATTCCCACCAACGTGACGAACATTGGCTTTTCTGCTTTTTCTGGTTGCTTCAAGTTGATTGAGATATATGATCTGTCTACTGCATTAGAAATTACAGCCGGTTCTTGGGATTACGGCGATATTGGACGGTACGCTGAAATCGTACATACTACGGCTACAGTAGAAAGCAAAGTGTCTACCGACGATAACGGCTATATCTTCTATGATGACAATACCAATCGCTATTTGGTAGGCTATACGGGTACCGATACTGCATTAACCCTGCCTGCAAGCTGTAATGGGAACAATTATAAGATAAACCGATATGCGTTTTATAAATGTGACGATCTAACAAACGTGATCATTCCGTCGAGCGTAACGAGTATCGGCTCTTGGGCGTTCGCTTATTGCGACAGTCTGGCCTCGGTAACATTTAAAGATAACAGTCAACTGAAAAGCATCGACTCTTATGCATTCGAGAGTTGCGATAGCCTGACCTCAATCACAATTCCCGCAAGCGTAATCAGTATTTACGAACAAGCGTTTTTGGGTTGCTTTAGGCTGATTGAGGTTTACGATCTGTCTACTGTATTGGAAATCACGGCGGGTTCTGATCTTTATGGTCAAGTGGGCAAATATGCTAAGATTATCCATACCACATCCACGGCGGAAAGTAAGCTGTTTACCGACAGTAATGATTATGTCTTTTATGATGACGGTACAAACCGTTATTTAATGGGCTATACCGGTACTGATACGGTATTGATCTTGCCCACAAGTTGTAACGGAAATAGTTATGAAATTTGGCAATATGCATTCTCTCGTTGCCAAAATCTGACTTCCATCACGATTCCCGCGAGCGTTACAAGCATTGGCGAAGGTGCATTCTCCGGTTGTGAAAACTTGACTACAGTAACATTCGCAGACAACAGCCAACTGACAAGAATTGATAATTATACATTCGGCTCCTGCCATGGCCTAACCTCAATTATTATTCCCGCAAGCGTGACAAACATTGGCGAAAGTGCATTCTCCAATTGCACAAGCTTGACAGCGGTAGCGTTGGGAGAAAACAGTCAGTTGACAACAATTGGCACACGGGCTTTCAGCTGGTGTGACAGCCTGACGGCTATCATCCTTCCTGTTAATGTAATGAGTATCGGCGAGAATGCATTTGAGTACTGTTATAATCTGTTCTTTGTTTATTACGGCGGTAGAGAAAGTGATTGGAATAATATTTCTATTTTCTCTTCTAACTACTACTTAACCGATGCCCCCCGTTACTACTACTCCGAAAATTCACCCACAATGGCAGGGAATTGGTGGCACTACGATAACGACGGTAAGCCCATCGTTTGGCCCTCGGTAGCGGGTTAAAACAACGAAATTTTTCCTCGCCCCAAGCGCATAAATGCGCTTGGGGCGACTTTGCTGTTTGCATTATTTTTGATATATATATACATTGCATATATTTTCAAAAGAAATTCACGCTTTTTTCGCGTTTTGCCCTTTACAAATAAGTAAAAATAAGGTACAATATATAGGAATATAAATATAAGTGAGGTATTGCGATGGCTACTCCAAAATACAAGCGCATTCTTCTAAAGCTTTCCGGTGAGGCACTGGCCGCCGGAGGGAATGGGATCCTCAACTTTGATTTTATCGACAGTATCGCCAAGGTGCTTGTTCGTTGCAAGGACGCGGGTGTTGAGATCGGTGTGATCGTTGGCGCCGGTAACATCTGGCGCGGCCGCCAGGGCGGTGAAATGGACCGCACCCAGGCGGATCACATGGGCATGCTGGCAACCGCCATCAATGCGCTGGCCTTGCAGGATCGCTTCAACGCCGCGGGTCTTAGCACCATTGTAATGAGCGCGGTGGAAATGCCCGCCTTTGCCGATGCCTTTACCGTGCGTGACGCCAAGCGCGCCCTGGAAAAGGGAAAAACCGTAGTCTTTGCCTGCGGTCTTGGGCAGCCCTTCTTTTCCACTGATACCGCCGCCGTGCTCCGCGCCGCCGAGATTGGCGCTGACGCGGTGCTGATGGCCAAGAATATTGACGGTATCTACAGCGCCGATCCCCACAAGGATCCCACAGCCGTTCGCTATAAGGATATTACTTACAAAGAGGTGCTGGCAAAAGAGCTCAAAGCCCTTGACCTTTCCGCCACCACCTTCTGCATGGATAACGGCATCTGCTGTTACGCCTTTGAGCTTCGTGACCCCGAAAATATTTACCGCGTGGTCATGGGCGAGCATATCGGTACCGAGCTACACCTCTAATACACAAAGGAGAGAAATGATATGAAACTGAACACCAAGGATTTTGAAGAGAGAATGAGTAAGGCAATCGTTGCCCTGGATAACAATTTTGCCACCATCCGCGCGGGCCAGGCAAGCGCCTCTGTGCTCAACCGTGTCACCTTTGAGTATTACGGCTCGGCCACCCCGCTCGCTTCTATGGCGGATATTCGTCAGGCAGACGCCAGAACGCTCGTGATCAAGCCCTACGATGGCTCTACCCTCAAAGCGATGGAAAAGGCCATTCTGGCCTCTGACGTGGGTATCACGCCCTCCAATGACGGTCAGGTAATCCGTCTTGTTTTCCCTCAGCTGACCGAGGAGCGCCGTAAGGAACTTTGCAAGCAGGTTACCAAAATGGGCGAAGAGGCAAAGGTTGCGGTTCGTAACATTCGCCGTGACGCCAACGATCTTTGCAAAAAGATGCAAAAGAACGGCGATATGACCGAGGATGAGGGCAAATCCTCTGAAAAGTCTGTGCAGGATCTGACTGACAAGTATGTCAAGCAGATCGATGCCGCTGTTGCAAAGAAGCAAAACGACGTTATGGCAATTTGACAAGAGAGGCGGAAAGACACCGAAAGGCGACTTTCCGCTCTCCGATTTTTCGAGGTGAAGAATGAAAACAACTGTGACCGCAAAAGAGCGCAAGCCTATAGAGCATATCGCTTTTATCATGGACGGCAACGGCCGTTGGGCAAAAAAGCGGGGCATGCCGAGAGAGCAGGGACACCGTTTTGGTGTCAAGGCTTTTCAGTCGATTTTAGAGCATTGCCGAGACATCGGGGTGCACACCATTACCGTTTATGCTTTTTCCACCGAAAACTGGAAGCGGCCTGAAAAAGAAGTGAAGTCGATCATGCGGCTGATGGATCGCTATCTTTCGGATTTTGAAAAAAACATGGATCGCTATCAAATGCGTTTGTGTTTCTTGGGTGATAAAGCGCCTTTTGACGCCAAATTGCGGGCCAGAATGGAGCAAATGGAGCAGGCGAGCAAAGACCGTGAGCGGATTTTGAATATCGGCTTTAATTATGGCGGCAGAGATGAGATTGTACATGCCTGTAATCGCTTGATCGCGCAGGGCGTGAAGGAAGTGAGTGAGGACAGCATTTCCGGCGCGCTGTATACCGCGGCCAGCTCGGATCCGGATTTAATCATTCGCACCGGCGGCGATCTGCGCATTTCTAACTTTATGCTCTGGCAGGCGGCGTATGCCGAGCTTTATTTTACCGATGTGCTTTGGCCGGATTTCGGTCCTGCTGAGTTGGATGCCGCCATAGAGGAATTTTACACACGCCAACGCCGATACGGCGGCGTGTAGAAGGGGAGTTTCTAAATGAAAGTTCGTATTATCACTTCGATCGTGGCGATTATAGGTATTTTTCCGTTCTTTTGGCTTTCGGATGCCGTGGGATTGGATCACCCGCTTCATTACGTGTTTCCGCTTCTGATTTGCGCCATTGCCGTTGTTTGCACATGGGAGCTGCTGCACTGTATCGGTCTTGAAAAGAACTATTTTGTCGCGACGCCTCTTTATTTGGCCGCATTGTGCTTTCCAATGCTGGCACGTGTGATGTATCAGCACAATGATGCTTATATCAAGGTTGCCATTTTGACCGTTTTGGCACTGATCATTTACTTGTTTGGCGTGATCGTTTTCCGTTTTGGCAAAGAGGATAGCGGTAAAATCGCGTTGATGTTTATGACATCGCTGTATGTGATCGGCTCCTTTTCCGCGATCGTTATTCTGCGCGATAGTATCGCCTTGCCCGAGGCGGGGAGATATTTGTTCCTCATGCCGTTCATTTTCTCTTGGACGACCGATACCTTTGCTTACTTTACCGGCCGCCTGTTTGGCAAGCACAAGCTGATCCCCCAGGTTAGCCCCAAAAAGACGGTAGAGGGGTCGATTGGCGGCATGGTGTTCTGCGTTGCTACTGCCTGTCTTTACGGTTTGATTGTCAAATCTGCCTTTGGCGACGTGGCCCCGAACTATATTGCCTTGATCGTGGGCGGTCTGCTCGCCTCTGTGGTTTCTCAAATTGGCGATTTGGTGATGTCCGCGATCAAGCGGCAGTACGGCATCAAGGATTTTGGTATCTTTCTGCCGGGACACGGCGGCCTGCTTGACCGGTTTGACTCCAGCATCGCGGTTACCGTTTTACTGGTAATCATTAACACTTATTATCCTTTCTTTACGGCGGTTTGATATGACAAAATCTGAATTTCCGACCATTTTGGTGCTTGGCTCTACCGGTTCTGTCGGTGAGCAGGCTTTGGATGTTGCCGCGCAGTGCGGCATTACCGTTCTGGGTATCAGCGCCAACCGAAATTGGCGGCGTGTTGCTGAGCAGGCACGTCAATTTGGCGTAAAGGCGGCCGCCATGTCTGATGAGGGTGCCGCACGGGAATTGCGCGCGGCACTTGCTGACACCGATATTCGTGTATTCGGCGGCAGTGAAGGTATTTTGGAAATGATTCGTGAAAGTCGGGCGGCGTTTGCCGTCAACTCGATTTTGGGTGAAGCGGGTCTGTTACCAACCCTGGCGGTTTTGGATGCCGGCATGGATATGGCGCTTGCCAATAAGGAATCCCTTGTGGTTGCCGGTGAGATCGTTATGCGCAAAGCGCGGGAAAAGCAAAGAAGAATTACCCCTGTGGACAGCGAGCACTGTGCCATTTATCAGTGCCTGCGTTCCGGCGAGCCAAAGGAGATCAAAAAGCTGATCCTGACCGCTTCCGGCGGCCCTTTCTTTGGCAAAACGACCAACGAATTGCAAGGCCTGACGGTGGATGATGCTTTGGCCCACCCTACTTGGAGTATGGGGGCCAAAATCACGGTGGATTCCGCCACCTTGATGAATAAAGGCTTTGAGGTTATCGAGGCGGCCCATCTTTTTGGTGTGGGGGCGGATCGCATTGACGTGGTCGTCCACCGTGAGAGTATAATTCACTCTATGGTGGAATATATTGATAACAGTATCATTGCCCAAATGTCGGTGCCGGATATGCGTCTTTGCGTGCAGTACGCCTTGACAGCGCCTCGCCGCACGCCCGCGGTCATTCCACCGCTTGATCTTGTTTCGATCGGAAAGCTATCCTTCTTCCCCCCGGATGAAGAGACCTTCCCGCTACTTGCGGCCGCGCGCCGCGCGTTAGCCGCCGGCGGTGCCGCTCCTGCCGCTCTCAACGCGGTCAATGAAATCGCCGTAGGCGCTTTCTTAGAGCGGCGCATCTCGCTGCTGCGGATTTTTGAAATTGTTTTGGGTGTGATGGAGGATATGCCGCATGCGCAAAACGCGCACACGCTTTCCGAGATTCTTGACATTGACCGTGAGGCAAGAGAAAAGGCTTTGACAAGAATTTGATGTAGGAGATCTATAATATGACGGTGCTTTATGTTTTGCTGGCGCTTTTTGTGTTTGGCTTGCTGGTTTTGATCCACGAGCTGGGGCATTTCTTAGTGGCCAAAGCCTTTGGTGTCGGCATTCGTGAATTTTCTATCGGCATGGGACCCAAGCTCTTTTCCTGGAAGGAAAAAAAGAAATGGGGAGAAGCGGATGAACCTCAACCTACGCAATCTGAGCCTGATCAGGACGCAAACGCTATCGAACCAACCAATACCGATGAGATACCAGAACCCGAGGAGCGGGTGACCACCTATTCCTTACGCGCCTTTCCGATTGGCGGCTATGTGAGCATGGTAGGGGAGGATGAAGAGTCAGAATCCTTGGCTTCTTTCGAAAAAAAGAATGTGTGGAAGCGGATTGCGATTGTGTTAGCGGGGCCTTTGATGAACATTTTGCTTGGCTTTTTGCTGATGCTGATTTTAGTACTTTCCACCGTTCACCCTGAAACAGGAAAAACTGTTTTACTCTCCAATCAGATCGGCGCTTTTCAAGAGGGCTCGGTTAGTCATACCGTTTTGCAGGTAGACGACGTGGTAACACATGTCAACGGCGTGCGGGTGCGTACCGGCAATGAATTGGTTTATGAAATCATGAATCAGGGCTATCGTCCATTGGATTTAAAGGTCATTCGCGGCGGGGAAAAGGTGTTGCTGGAGGATGTGGTTTTTCCGGGGATGGAAGCGGAGGGTATCTCCTTCGGTTCTGCTGATTTTAAGCTGTATGCTGAAAAAATCACCTTTGGCAATGTGCTCAAGCATACCTTCTTTCGGTCAGTTTCCACTGTGAAAATGATCTTTGACCAGTTGGGAGATCTGCTGACCGGTCGCTTTGGCCTGAATGCTGTTTCCGGCCCCATTGGCGTGACAGAGGTTATGGGAGATGCCGCCAAAGACGGGTTTACCACGTTTCTTAATTTGGTGATTATTATCACCATCAATCTGGGCGTGTTCAATCTGTTGCCGATTCCCGCTTTGGATGGCGGCCGCTTGCTCTTTTTGCTGGTGGAGGCGATCACGCGCAAACCGTTAAACAAAAAAATAGAAGGATATATCAATTTGGCGGGTTTAATGATTTTGTTTTTGATTATGATCATTGTAACCGGCAAGGATATAGTAGGGCTGTTTATCAGATGAAATATCAGAACATTCGTCGCGCCGCAAGAAGCGTGACAGTAGGGAATACCGTCATCGGCGGTCAGGCCCCCATTGCCATACAGTCGATGACCAACACCGATACGCATGATGTCAAAGCCACCCTGGCGCAGATCCGCGCTTTAGAAAATGTTGGGTGCGACATCGTACGGCTCACGGTGCCGGATCTGGCCGCGGCCGATACCGTCTTTGCGCTCAAAGAGGCCGGCGTCCATATTCCTTTGGTAGCGGATATTCACTTTGACTACCGTGTGGCCATCGCCTGTGCCGAGCGTGGCGTGGATAAAATCCGCATCAATCCGGGCAATATCGGCGGTGAGGAAAAGGTAAGGGCGGTTGTAGACGCTTGCCGCGCCAAGGGTATTCCAATTCGCATTGGCGTAAACGGCGGTTCTTTGGAAAAACATATTCTGGCAAAATACGGCGCCCCCACGGCAGACGCGCTGGTAGAAAGCGCTTTATACCACGCCAAGTTGCTTGAAAAATTTGATTTTTACGATACGGTCATTTCAATCAAGGCCTCTGAGGTCTCTGTGATGATTGCCGCAAACCGCGCGCTGGCCGCTCGTTGCGATTATCCTTTACATTTGGGCGTTACCGAGGCCGGCGCCCGTGAAATGGGCCTTGTCAAGAGCGCAATCGGCATTGGCGCTCTGCTCGCGGATGGAATCGGTGACACGGTGCGGGTTTCGCTGACCGCTGACCCCGTAGAAGAGATCGGTGCCGCGAGAAGGATCCTTTCCGCGCTTTCGATTGAGGGACAATCCAGTATGAATGTGGTGAGCTGCCCCACTTGTGGGCGTACACGCATTGACCTGATTTCACTTTCCGCGCGTTTTGAAGACGCGGTAAAGCGTGAGGGGCTGACCGACCTGCCATTGCGTGTTGCATTGATGGGCTGCGCTGTCAACGGTCCAGGCGAGGCAAGAGAAGCGGATATAGGCATTTGCGGCGGTGACGGAGAAGCGTTGCTGATTGCCAAAGGAAAAATTTTGCGAAAAATTCCGGAAGCGGACGTGATTCCGGTGCTGATCGCGGAAATCAAAAAAATAAAGGAAAAGATGTAAAAACGGCGTTTTCTGCCGTTTTTGATACCAACATGGCCCCACTTTGGATGAAATGGGGCCATGTTAAATGACGAAGAGGTGAAAAAATGGCGGGCAAAACCCTTTTGGAAATTTTTTCGAAATATCAGCCAAGCGAGTCGAATGCCAAATGGTTAGTAACGGCTACCGACATCCGCTTGCGCGCGGACAAAGAGCGGCGAATGATCGAGGTCAGCGCCGCTTTTCCCGACCTTGTCGCAAAAAGCACGCTTTATACGGTAGAAGCGGAGATTGAAAAGGCATATCAACTCAATTTGGTTCGTATTTTGCCTCGCTATCCCGCAGAGCTGTTTTCACAGGGCTATATTGATGAATTGATCAAAGAAACAGAGCGTGTCGGCATTGTGGCACGGGGCTTTTTCCACTCCTACCGAGGGCATTTAGAGGGGAATCAACTGATCATTGAGATGCCCTATATAGATGAAGGCCTGCTTTTAATGGAAGCGGGCAAGACCCCGGAAGTGATCGAAGGGATCATCCGCAGTGAGTTCGGGCTTTCTGTTAAGGTGCGGCTTTGCCACGCGCCGGATCTGGCGGCGGCCTATTCTTTTCAAGATACCGAAAAAGAGCTGGCCGTGTGGGATGCCAGATTAAAGCAAAGCAGTGTAGCATATGACCGCATGCAGGAAAGCCGCCGCAGTGCCGGGCCCAGCGAGTCAGCACCTGCTCCGGCGCCTGTAAACAGCAACCCGGACGCGGTGCGTAAAATGAGCCTTTTGGGTGATCTGGGTGATGCGGAGATCGCAGACGGTGTTTGCCGCATCGGCGCCCGCTCTTATGATATTTCAGAACCGACTTTCGCCATTGGCGGTAGCTTTGAAATCCGCCCGGTTCCCATTGCTTGGGTGAACAAGCCGATGCGGAATGTGGTGATTCTTGGCGAGGTGTTCGGCTATACGGCAGAGGCGAACCGCTCCGGGGATAAGATCAACGTCAATTTTGGCCTCACCGACGGCAATTCCTCCATCATGGTAAAAAAGTTTTCGATGGAGCCTGAGGATGCCAAGGCGCTTGGTGACGTGGTGCGGGACGGCGCTTATATCGCGCTCAAGGGCTATGCCAAAAATGATATTCACCGCGATGTGGTGGATGAGGATCTTACTTTTTATTATAGCGACATCGCCGTGATCAAGCGCTTGATGCGGCAGGATAACGCCCCCGTGAAGCGTGTGGAGTTGCATTTGCACACCACCATGTCAAATATGGATGCTTTGATTGAGCCTAACGTAGCGGTCAAAATGGCCAATAAATGGGGGCACCCCGCTGTAGCCATCACCGACCATGGCAATGTGCAAGGCTATCAGGATGCCATGCTCGCCTCTGAAAAGATCGGTCAAAAGGTCATTTACGGTATTGAAGCGTATTTTGTCAATGATACCGCCAGCGCGCTTTCCGGCACCTATCACGGTAGCTTTGAGGATGAGTTTGTTGTTTTTGATATTGAGACCACAGGACTTTCCAATGTAAGCTGCGGTATTACCGAGATTGGCGCTGTTAAGGTAAAAAACGGGGAAGTGCTCGAGCGTTACAATACCTTTGTCAACCCCGAAATGCCAATCCCCGCTGAGATCACCAAGCTGACCTCTATTACCGACGATATGGTCAAGGATGCCCCCGTGATTGCCGAGGTTTTGCCTCATTTTCTTGATTTTGTGGGGGATCGCTTGCTGATCGCCCACAATGCGGATTTTGATATTGGTTTTATTCGTGAGGCGGCCAAGCGCTGTGCCATTCCCTTTGATCACCCTTATCTGGATACCGTGGCACTTTCACGCCATTTGAATACCGATCTGAAGAGCCACAAGCTGGATGTTCTGGCCAAATACTTCAAGCTCGAGGACTTTCACCACCACAGAGCCTGCGATGATGCCGAGATCCTTGCCAAGATCTACTTCTGCATGCAGGAAAAGATGAAAAACATAGAGATCCGCAATTTTAAGGATCTGCAAAATGAAATGAGCGCTTCGGCGGATCCGATGCGCCTACCCACCTATCATCAGATTCTGTTGGTTAAGAACAAGATCGGTTTGAAGAATTTGTACAAGCTGGTTTCTTACGGTTATTTGCAATACTTCCGCAAGGTGCCCCGTGTACCCAAAACCGTTTTGGAAAAACACAGAGAGGGGCTGATCGTCGGCTCTGCCTGCGAGGCGGGCGAGCTGATCAGCGCTATGCTGGAAAACAAGCCGGAGAGCGAAATCGAGGAAATTGCCAAGTTCTATGACTATCTGGAAATCCAACCGATCAGCAACAATCGCTTTATGATTGACAAGGGCCTAATGGCAGATGAAGAAGCGCTCCGTAACCTCAACCGCCGTGTGGTGGCGCTTGGGGATAAGCTCGGCATTCCGGTTGTGGCCACCTGCGATGCCCATTTCGCTGAGGATGAGGATGAGATTTTCAGAAAAGTTCTTGTCAGCGTCAAGTTCAAAAACGAGGATCAGGATTCGCATCTGTATTACCGCACCACCGAGGAAATGTTAGAGGAATTTGCCTATCTGGGAAAAGAAAAGGCATACGAGGTGGTAGTCACCAATACCAACGCCATCAATGATCAGATTGACAGCGATATTCGCCCCTTTCCTAAAGGAACCTTTACCCCGAACATGGAGGGAGCCGAGGAGGATTTGCAGCGAATTTGTTATGAGCGCGCCAAGTCAATGTACGGCGATCCGCTCCCCGATGTGGTGGGTAAACGCCTGGATAAAGAGCTGACTTCGATCATCAAAAACGGCTTTGCCGTGCTGTATATGATTGCTCAAAAGCTGGTTTGGTATAGCGAAAGTCAGGGCTATTTGGTAGGCTCCAGGGGCTCGGTCGGATCTTCTTTTGTCGCCTCGATGGCGGGCATTTCAGAGGTCAATCCGTTGCCGCCGCATTATTGGTGCCCCCAGTGCCAGTATAATGATTTTTCCAATCCCGATAAGGCGGGCTCCGGTTTTGATCTCCCCGACAAAAATTGCCCCCGTTGCGGTAGCAAGCTGAACAACGACGGCCACGATATTCCCTTTGAGACCTTTCTTGGCTTTTACGGTGATAAATCCCCCGATATTGACCTGAACTTTTCAGGCGAGGTGCAGGGCAGAGTACATAAATACACCGAGGAATTGTTCGGCGCCGAAAATGTATTCCGTGCCGGTACCATCGGCGGTATCGCGGAAAAAACCGCGTTTGGATTTGTACTCAAATATCTGGAGGAGAAAAAGCTGTCGATTCCACGCGCCGAAATGAACCGCCTCGCCAAGCATTGTGAGGGTGTAAAGCGCTCTACCGGTCAGCATCCCGGCGGGATTGTAGTTGTACCCAAGGAGTATGAAATTTATGATTTCTGCCCGGTACAGCATCCCGCTGACGATCCCAATTCGGATATTGTAACCACCCACTTCACCTTTGAATATCTCCACGATACCTTGCTGAAATTGGACGAGCTGGGACACGATATTCCGACCAAGTATAAATGGATCGAGCGTTTTTCGAATACCAGTGTGATGAATGTACCGATGAACGCGAGAGAAGTCTATGATCTGTTTCTTTCCACAAAACCTTTGGGCATTTCTCCCGAGGATATTGATGCCCAACTCGGCACCTACGGCTTGCCTGAGTTCGGTACACGCTTCGTTATGAAGATGGTAGAGGAGGCAAAGCCCCGCTCTTTTGCCGATCTTTTGCAAATTTCAGGCCTGTCTCATGGCACTGATGTGTGGACAAACAATGCGCAAGACCTGATCAAAGAGGGAATTTGCGATATTTCTCAAGTGATCGGATGCCGTGATAATATCATGAATGACTTGATCCGCTACGGCCTTGAAAACGCCCATGCGTTCAAGATTATGGAAGCCGTGCGCAAAGGCAAAGGCCTGACCCCGGAATGGGAGGCAGAAATGCGGGAACACAATGTTCCGGAATGGTATATCGGCTCTTGTAAAAAGATCAAATATATGTTCCCGAAGGCCCATGCCGCCGCGTATGTGATGTCGGCAATCCGACTGGGATGGTATAAGGTGCATATGCCGCTTGCGTTCTATTCGGCCATGTTTACCGTTGCGCCCGGCGGATTTGATGCCGCCATTGTGATGGGTGGAAAATCCAAGGTGGTTGCGACCATCAAGGATATTGATAAGCGCACGAAGGAACGCACCGCGACACCAAAAGAACAGGCCTCTGTGCCCACCCTTCAGCTGATCAATGAGGCTATGGCACGCCATATCCGCTTTTTGCCCATTGATATTGAAAAATCAGATGCCAGAGCCTTTTTGCCTGAAAACGGCGCCATCCGTATGCCCTTTTCGGCATTGGCGGGCGTTGGCGAAAACGCGGCGGAAAACATCATCAAAGCGCGCAATGAAGAGCCCTTCTTTTCGGTTGAGGATTTGCAGATCCGCGCAGGTCTCAATAAGAGCGTGATCGAAACGCTCCGTCAAGCGGGGGTTCTGGATCATATCAATGAGACAGACCAACTCACGATGTTTTAAGGAGAGCTATGGACATTCATTTTTATGAGGAGCTGCCCTCAACCAACCGAACCGCTTCCGAGGCGGCGAGAGGGGGAGCGGAGGAATTCTACACGGTGGTTGCCAATCGGCAAAGCGTCGGTCGAGGGCGAATGGAGCGCAGCTTCTTCTCGCCGATGGGTGGCACCTATTTCAGCACCGTGCTGCGCCCCAAGATGCCAATCGGACATTACGGTCAGATTACGCCAATGGCGGCGGTAGCCGTCCATCGGGCATTATACCGTTTGACCGGAACTGTAACCGAGATCAAATGGATCAACGATTTGCTCTTAAACGGCAAAAAGGTTTGCGGTATTTTGGCGGAATCGGGCACCGATGAAAAAGGGAAGCCTTTTGTGATCCTGGGGATCGGTATCAACACAGCTCATGTGGATTTTCCGCCTGAGCTGTGCCATACGGCTACCTTTATTCCCTGTGCAGATCGAGTAGGACTGATCAATGCCATTCTAACCGAGCTCGCCGCGTATGAGCAGCTGATCAAAAACGCCGCTTGGCTCCCTTACTATCGGGAGTACTGCGGGTTTCTTGGCAATGCGGTCTTGGTGTGCGAGGGCAATCAAAGTCGTGTCGGCGTGGCGTTGGATATTCTTGGTGACGGTGCCTTACGCGTGGATTTTGGTGATGGCCGAATAGAGGATTTGCGTGGTGGCGAAATTTCTTTGCGCTTCGCACATTCAGCCGAAATATGACATAATCTGTAGTAGACGGTAAAAGGGGCTACCGCATTTATCGCAGAACAAAAACACACGAAAAAGAAAAATTAAGATGCCGCTTTTGCTATCAAAAAAGATAGTGAAAGCGGCTTTTAAGCAGAAATTCTAACGAATTTCATTTTTTGTTATTGATGTGTGTTTTTTATTTGCTCTTACCGGACCAAGTACGCCTACAGAGCAAAGATGCATCTGAATCCGACATCCCCTTTATTTGCCGAAAAAAGTGAGGATTATGTCATGACGAGAACAATTGCGATTTTAGGGGGAGATACTCGCCAATTGGCGCTTGTCTCTTATCTTCAAAAAGCAGGGCTTGCGGTGCGTTGCTACGGCTTGCCCATAGAAAACGAGATGGCAAGCTGGCAGGAGGCGGTGAAAGACGCCGCGGCAGTCATATTACCATTGCCTGCCTCACCCGATGGGCGATTTGTGCATCAACCGTTGGTCAGAGAAAAAGAGGCGCCACTGTTATCAGATCTGCTTGCCGCCATGCCAAAGGAAGTGCCGATATTTGGGGGAAAATGCGGTTCGACGGTAAAGAAAAAGGCTGAGTCGGCTGAAATCCGGCTGATTGACTATTTTGAAAGTGAGGAATTTCAACAAAAGAATGCGTTACCCACCGCCGAGGGCGCGGTTTCAATTTTGATGCGTGAAAGCCAACGTACCGTGAAGGGCTTACCGGTAGTCGTTACCGGATATGGCAGAGTGGCAAAAGCGCTGACCAAATTACTTGTGGCAATGGAAGCAAAGGTCACGGTGATCGCGCGGAATAGCGACGCTGTGCGCGCAGCCACCGCTAAGGGCGCGCTTGGCATACAGCTAAAGGATGAAGCGTCTGTCAAACAGGCAATAGCGGGGCAAGCCGCCGTCTTTAATACCGTTCCGTGCCGGCTCTTTAGCGCTGATATTCTGGAAAGTATGGAAAAAAACATTTTGATCATTGATCTTGCCTCCGCCCCGGGCGGTGTGGATAGTGAGGCGGCAAACGCCTTGGGCATTAAAGTGATTTGGGCCCTATCCTTACCGGGTAAATATGCGCCGCAGACAGCGGGCGAGATCATTGGTGAAACCTTATTAACCGCCCTTCAAAAGGAGGGGATCCTATGATTGGTTTTGCTTTTTGTGGCTCCTTTTGCACGCTGCGCAGGGCATTGACCGAATTGGAGCGTTTAACAGAACGGTATGATGTACAGGGTATTGTCAGCGAAGCGGTTTATCAAACCGATACACGCTTCGCGCCTGCCAGATTGATCCTTGACGAAATTGTGCATTTGACAGGGCGAGAGCTGATACACGACATCGTCGGCGCCGAGCCCTTAGGTCCCAGTTCACCCCTTGAAGCGCTGATTCTTTGCCCCTGTACCGGTAACACACTTGCCAAAATGGCAAACGGCATCACCGATTCCTCTGTAACAATGGCGGCAAAAGCGCATTTGCGTAGCAATCGCCCGCTTGTAATCGCGCTGGCTTCTAATGACGCGCTTTCTGCCAATTTGAAGAATATCGGAGCACTGCTTTCCAGAAAAAACGTCTATTTTGTGCCAATGAAGCAGGATGACCCCGAGCAAAAGCCGCACTCTTTGGTGGCTGATTTCTCGCTCCTGCCACAAACACTGGAGGCGGCCCTGAAAGGGAAGCAATACCAACGGCTGTTTCAATGCTGAAAAAGGACCACTGGCTTGACCGGTGATCCTGACTGCTGATACCAAATAACAAAAGCGAGAGAATCCTCAGATTCTCTCGCTTTTGTTATCAGGAATGTGCCATTTCCAGGGTGAGCCGCACCAGCTCGGTTTCATAATCCAGCTTGTTTTCTACAATATTTAAATAATTGCTGTACCAGCCGACCTCTCGCTGATTGTCCGTCTCACGGGCGGCGGCAAGACGGCTTTCAGCCAGGGAGAGGAAATCCGCGTGGGTCATTTTGCGCTTCATACGCTCACCGTACATCTGGTTCCATTCAATAAATTCGATCTCGCGGGCATTTTGCTCTACGTTGAAGCGCGCCTGCTGCTGCTCACTCAAGGGAAGAAAGGGGGTAGGATCGATTTCCGTGATCCAGCCCAGATCGCGCATAAAGCACTGTGCCATAGCATGATGGCTTTCCGGGGTGGGATGCACACGGTCGGGCAGGGTCTGATATTCTTTACCAAGCAATGGGCGCAGATAGGCGAAAAAGTCCACGCAGGGAACAGAAAGCTCGGCGGCGAGGTTGCGCACGATCTCGGCACACTTGGCAAGTCCGTCATTGCAGGTGTTGACTACGGGAGCGTTCGGCGTTACGTCGTCGCAGGGGGTAGGAGTGCATAGGATCAACTCAGCACCCGCCTTGCGGATCAGCGCAGTCAGCTGCCGCAGAGAAGCCTCAAATTTTTCAATGCGATGCTGCTTCTTTTCAGACTCATCCGGTCTGCCCTCGTCATAAAGCGTTCGCCCCACGTCGTTCATACCGAACATGACCACAACGGTGTCGGGGGTGCGGTGCATGCAATCACTATAAAGTCGGGAAATGGCACCGGTGGCGGAATCCCCGCTGACACCGCAGTTCCAGGCAACGATGCCGTCTTTTCTTAAATATTCGAAAATTTCCGCGATCCAGTATCCGCGGCGAGTGATGCTGTCGCCCAAAAAGCAAATAGTTCTCATTGATCTTCCTCACAGTTCACTTGATTTTTTGGCATTGAGAAGAAACAAATATCAACAAACAATAGAACAAATATTATCTAAATATAATGTTTAAAGGGAAAGTGCCGTTGTAACGTAAGCCGAAATATGTCGGGTGCCGATCAGTCCTTGGTGAAGCTTTCGATCACAGGCGAGGAGCAAATGCCTTCTTCTTGCAGGAGGTACTCATAGGTCCAAGCATCCTCCTTTGTGCGCCAGCCGGAGGGGCTGACATAGGGCAATTTGCGATCCGCCAGATGAACAGGACCAAAGCCATTGGTGCGGCTGATGTAGGCGTCAACATCCACGGTGTTGATGCCGTCCTTGGCATCAAGCAGAACGGTGAAGGGGGCAAGGGAGGCTTGTTGCGGCTTGCCACCGTTGGCGCTGACCAGTACCGTAGAGGCACGATATTGGCACACGCGCACCTTCAGCTTGCCGGCCTTGGCCTCTACCGGGATGTGGTAGGTCAGCTTGCCGCTGTAGAAGGGCAGGAATTGCTTGGTAATGTCGGTAAAGCCCAGCTTTTGGGGCAGCTTGGTGATGAGATTGTAGCGCCCTGCGTTATATACACCAAATTCGCCCAGAATATAGCACCATTCCAGAGCCGAATGGGTATCGTAATTAAAGCAAAGCTCCAATTGATGCGTGCCGACAGAAAGCGTGGGCAAGGCGTAGGTGCGGATGTCACGGTCCACATAATAGCCGATCGGGCGGTTGGAAACAGGCTTGCCATCCAACACAATGGCGGCATCATCAGGCAGCTCAGCGGCCAGCTTCGCGTCCGCGACCTCGATCTCGGTTTCAAAGCCAAAGCGCAGGCAAACCTTATGCACATCGGTCTTGCCCTCCATGCACCAGGGCTGACAATGGGAGGAGCCCCATACGTCATAGCCCAGCTGACGGCGGATGGCGGTGTCAGCACGGAGCAGCTCCTCTGTGGGGCGCCAGTCCTCGTCATCCAATTTCAGTTCCGCCATATCCAAAAGCAAAGCGTTGGGCTCATCCAGCGTGTAGGCGACACGGGCAGGTACGGCAACGGGCACGGTGGTAATGGGCGCTTTTGCGGTGTCTACCGCGCAATCACCCACATAAGGTGTCAGCTTCAGCAACAAGCTGTCATGGCAAAATACATCGAATGACAAATAAGTCTTACCGTTTTTCTGTGTAGTCCCGGCTTTTTGGATGCTGCCGTCCAGCGAATTGTAAAGCTCGGCGGCCCAAAGGCCGTTGACGGCAATACGGATACTCTGCTTTTGGGCAAGATCGTGATTGTAGGGATACTTGCCCTGCGCCACGAAGAGCCAGCGGCAATCGCCGTCCTGACGCATCTGGTAGAGCAGATTGTCGGCAAGAGATCCGCTGTCGTTACGGATCTCGACAGTACGGTATTCATTGAGCGTATCCAACAGCGCGGAGCGGGAGAAGGCGATGGCGTCAGAGACCTGGTAAAGCGCCCGCGGACGGTCGCTTTCCATGGCATCCGCGTAGCGGGGGGCGTTCCCCATAAAGACCAGCTTACCGCCCGCCCTCTGGAAGGCCTCCAGCCGCTCCAGCGTGCTGGTGCGCAGGGTTTCGCAGCCGGGTACCACGATCACGTCGTAGGCCATTTTACCTACCCGCAGGGGGGCAGAGCCCTTTTCGCAAAGCTCCGGCAAAAGCGACTCGCTGATATAGTCAAAATCCATACCGCCAAACAGCAACCATTCGGTCACCTGCTTGAAATTTTGATCCAGCTGATCGCGCACGAGGGCGGTTTGCTCAGCAGGGCCCCAATGTAACCAGTAGCTCTCTACCGGATGGATCACGCCGATGCGCACAACGGGCGTACCACGGGTGAGGGCAGTGTGTACGCGGGAGAAGTGATCCTCAATATAATTATATTCCGCATACCATGGGGATTGGTAGTTGATCGAGGCCGGATAGTCACGCTTGGCCTCGCCTTTCATTGATACCCAAGAAAGGTGGGGGACGCGGATGGTGACACCAAGGGCAGTTTGCCAGTCACCGGCGATTTTATGACGGCGGAAGTCAAAGTCCCAGCCGGTCACGCCGTACAGCTCACTCATCACGCCCTCGCAACCGTACTGATGCGCGGCGGATTGCGCTTGCTTTGCGGTGGTGTACTCACGTCTGTCGGCCAGCATATCGATGCCGGGCAGATCAAAGCCGCGGAAAGCACGCATAACCTCGCCAACAGCGCCGGTCTGGGATTTGAGCGTGGGCTCCTGCATCATGTGACCGGTCAAAGCCAAGCCGTTTTTGCGGCACCACGCGCCGCAGTTGTCGGCAAAGGCCTCGGTAAAGCGCTCGCAGGCGTGGTCATGATAGTGGTAACGAATGGTAGAAGGCTTGCCATCGGCTTGCTCCCAGATCAGCTCAGGGAGGTGAGCGATCAGATCCTCGCCATAGGCCTTCTCAAAGGTCTCGGGCAGGTCGTCTGTCCAAGGCAGCAGCACCGTTTTCAGGCTTTGCGCAAAGGGCAGGGTGGTTTTGCGGGCAAACTGGGGTTCGTCGGTAAACATGGCGGGAATCACGCCGCCAAAATCCTTGCCCACGCGCTTTTTGTAGGTTTCGTAGGTGATTTCAATAAAGCGATCCATCGCCTTTTTATCCAACGTGTTGACATAGGCTTGATTATTAAAGCGGGGAGAGGTCGGGGAAATCTGCATAAATGCCTGCCAGATCACGCCCTCGGGCTGCTCGCCTTCCTTCAGCATACGGTAGGACTTCAGTGCGCCGTTTTCATCCAGCACGATGTCGTAATTGCCGAGCAAGCGTTCCTTATCATTGTTGATCCTTACGCCGTCGGCGCTGATGGTCTTGCTGAATTCAAAGGAGTAAGTACCACCGTTTTCGTCCAGCATGGGTGCGAAGATAAGGAAGCGCTGACGAAAGGCGGGATCCTTGGTTACAAGACCGCCCGCAAAGCCGGAGGGCCAGCGGTCCTCGTCATACAGCCAGGCCAGCATCTTGTTGTCTCTTGCCTTTTCGACGCAGGCGGCGACCAAATCCATAAATTCCTTGGAAAGATACGGAGTGGACATACCGGCGCGCACATGCATATGAAAGCCGCCAAAGCCCATTTGCTGTAAAATGTCGATCTGACGGGTCAGCTCTTTTTTGTCAAGATCACAGTTCCACGCCCAAAAAGGGGTACCCCTGTACTCACTGGTGGGATTTTGGAAAAGTGACTTGGAAAGTGACTTTTCTTTGGATTTTGGGTAAAGCATTCTGTTTCCTCCTTGAAAATCCATTGATGCAAGTTAATTGTAACACAGAAAAAACCAAAGAAAAAGAACGGTTTTAAATTTATTTTGCGTCATTTTATCATTTTAAGGGCTATTGTTTTGCGGTTTTTGACAATGTTCGTAAAATGTCTTTTCAAATTCTAATTTTTATGATATAATAATCTAAATATGTGTGAAAGGAGGAAGATTGCTTTGAAAAAAAGCTTTTTTCGTGTTCTGTGCCTCTCCCTTTGCTTTTGTATGCTTTGTCCTGTCCTTGCCGCGCTTGGCACACAGAAAGCTTCTGCCGCCACGGATGAGC
The DNA here is from genome assembly GCA_015065215.1 of Oscillospiraceae bacterium. GTDB lineage: Bacteria > Bacillota > Clostridia > Oscillospirales > CAG-272 > Firm-07. The sequence goes on from SVQT01000001.1 coordinate 28,345, forward strand.
GACGCTTTATCTTTGGCGCTTTGCAAGCGGAAAACGGTTCTTCGTATACCGCCACAGTAGAGGCTCCTCTTTCATTGGCAATTTCCGCCGATCAAAATATTTTTGACGCATTGGATGTTTCGCTTGCGGGCAATACAGAAAGCAACGCGCTGTATATTGCGCTGACCAACCACTCAAACGCCTCGAAAATAGAAATTACCTATGGCTATGCCGTAAATCAATCCATCGCTTATCATACCGTTTCGCAGGAGCTCAGACCCAACCAAACAGAAAGCCAATCTTTTGTTTTGCCCACGCCGCTGATCGGTCAAGAGACAAGCAGCATTACCATTACCTTTTCGGCGACCGATCGGGCTGTATCCGGCACGGTTTTGCTGGAATCCTTTTTTGATGTATCGGTCTATACCTCCGAAGAGGAGAGCGAAGCAACTTTTGATACCTGCCGTTTTGTCAAAGAAACGCAAACCGTTGAAATCTCGGGCGAGCTCAGCTATGCCGCCACCTCCCGCTATGCCGATGCCTCCCTGGAGCTGTTTGCGTTGGATCCGGGTGAGGAGCTGTATCTGCCAAACAAAATGCCGGTGGCAAGCATGAACGTTTCTTTGAATTTTTCCTTTTCTGTAGAAATCGAATACAGCGAGCTGATCTATTCCCGTTATGTCATCGCCGCCGTTACCAAAAAGGGTGAGCGTATTCCGTTATGCGCGCCGATCTATCCGGATGTTCCGGCCGAAGCTATCCAACAGGGAATCGGCTTTAAGGGCTTTCATACCGGGTCGCTGTTTACCGTAGTGGATAGTGGCGCCAACATCGAGATGGTCGATGTCTATCTGGACCGGTTGCTTGGGGATCGCGATAGCGGTATTCTTTATATCGGCTCACACTCCTATTATCATTTTGATGAAGCTTATATCCAAACATTAGACCATCGTATTAAAAATTTGACCGGTGCCGGTTGCAGCGTGTACCTGCGTTTTCTGGTCTCTGCCGATGCCAACGACAATCAAGCGGATCTCAGAGATTATCCGTATGTGACCGACCAAGTGGAGGGAATTGTCAACAAAGGTATTTCCATTAACAGTCAGACCGATCTTTTGACGATAAACGCCTTCACCGATTTTTTGACCGCTCGCTATTCTGATCCCGCGCAAGGCAAAATCAGCGGTATTATTCTGGGCAGAAAAGCGGACAGAGCCTCGATTTACGGCTATGTTGGACCGATGAGCCTTGCCAGCTACGCTGAGCAGTATGCCATCTCACTAAACGTCATTGCCGGCTCGGCCCGCAAAAATAATCCGAACATCCAAATTGTGGTACCGCTATCTGATCGGATGTGGCCGAACACGGTTATGACCGAAAATCTGACCGGCGATTATTTTGCCGAGCTCTTTTTGCTTTCGCTCTTAGAGGTTTTGCGCACCAATATGCTGCATCCGCCCGCCTTTTGCGTCATGGTGGAATCCGAAGCGGTGCCGGATCGTTTGGGCGTTACCGGCGAGCATACTTACGGCACTGACCGTCTTTCCGCCCTTCTTTCTATCATCGAACAATATCATCATTACTACAATTTTTTAAACAGCGATATTTTGTATGCCTGGTCACCTGCCGCGTCGCTGTCGGATTCCCAGCTGTGCGCGGCGTTTGCGTTGCAATATTTAGAGCTTTTCTTCCAGGATCGGGTGCAAAGCTTTTTTGTAGATCTCTCTTTGCGTGAAATAGAGGGAAATACCGATATGGCCGCCGCTTTACAATATTTGGTATCGAATATTGACACGGCGCAAAGTGACACGGTGATCCGCACCGCGTTGCGAGAGTTGGGCGTTACCCATATCGTTGATATTTTCCCTGCGTATACAGCTGAGAAAATGTTAAAACGCAAGGTGCTGGAGCTGCGCTTAAACGATACGGGCTACAGCGGCGAAAAAACCGTCATTGGCAGCTATGAGCTGTGGAATTTTTCAAAATCAACCGATCTGCTGGGCTGGTACTCGGGCAACGCTTGCGAAAACCTTTCGGTTATGGGGCGTGCCCTGAACGCCAAATTTTTGCCGACGGCTAATGGCGAATATGCCGATATTGCCTATCATTTCACTAACCTGACCGACTATTCCTTCGCGCCGCTCCTGCGGTTTAATCTCTGCGTGAAGGGCACTGACAACACCCCTTATGAAATACGCGTCTGCCTGTTGGGTGACGGTGTAAATATTGCGGCTTCTATGGTTACTGTAACCGGGGACGCAAGGGACATTTATTTGGATCTCACCGCCTATGCGCAGGACATTGACGCTTTGCGCAGTATTCGCGTGATGGCGCGACCACTGAACGGTGACACGGCAGCGTTTGACCTGTGCTTGCACGCGGTTTATTTGGAAAGCACTCAACTGGATAACCAGGCGCTGTCAGATCGGATTGCCGCCAGCCAAACCAACGCCCCCACCAACGATCGGAATGATCGTGACCTAACAACACCGATCCTGATCACAGTGCTGATTTTGATTTGTAGCATTTCGATCACCGCTATCCTGATCGTTCGCCATCAAATCCGCAAAAATAAAAAGGCTTCCGACAAAAGCGCGCACTCGGATCATGCCGGAGATGAAAAATAAGGTGAAAAGAGGACTGTTATGAAAGATATTTCACGCAATCTTACAATGCTGGTCGATTATTATGAATTGACAATGGGCAATGGCTATTTCCGTAAAAATATGAAGGATAAAATCGCCTATTTTGACGTGTTTTACCGCAAGAATCCGGATGACGGCGGCTATGCGATCGCGGCCGGTCTTGAGCAGGTGATCGAATATGTCAACGATTTGCATTTTGATAAAGAGGATATTGACTATCTTCGTCGGCGCGGATGCTTTCAGGAGGATTTTTTAGAGTATTTGCGGGGCTTTCATTTTACCGGCGATATCTGGGCCGTTCCAGAAGGAACTGTTGTTTTTCCGGGCGAACCGTTGATGACGGTTCGCGCCCCCGCTATTGAAGCGCAGTTTATCGAGACCTATTTGCTCATGATGCTCAATCACCAGTCACTGATCGCCACAAAGGCGGCACGTATTACCAGAGCCGCGAAGGGCAGGGCTATCAGTGAGTTTGGTTCCCGCCGCGCACAAGGGGCCGACGCCGCCATTCTGGGCGCCAGAGCCGCCTATATCGGCGGTGTATCCGGTACCGCCTGCGCAATTGCGGATACCGCTTTCGGTGTACCCGCTACCGGTACGATGGCTCACTCCTGGGTACAGATGTTTGATAGCGAATATGAGGCGTTTAAGGCCTATTGCCAGATTTATCCAAATGACGTTACACTACTGGTTGATACCTATAATGTACTGGAATCCGGTATTCCCAACGCCATTCGCGTTTTCAAAGAGGTGTTGGAGCCCCAAGGGATTACCAAATGCGCCGTACGCATTGATTCTGGTGATATTGCCTATCTATCCGGCAAAATCCGCAAAATGCTGGATGAGGCGGGATTCCCCGATTGTAAGATTGTTGCCTCCAATTCGCTGGATGAATATATCATTCGCGGGCTCATTCATCAAGGCGCGCAAATCGACGCCTTCGGTGTCGGCGAGCGACTGATCACCGCCAAGAGCGCTCCCGTTTTCGGCGGGGTTTATAAGCTTTGTGCCGTAGAGGATGCTCAGGGCAATATCATACCCAAAATCAAGCTCAGCGAAAATGTGGGGAAAATTACAACGCCTCACTTTAAAAAGGTCTACCGCTTGATTGGAAAAGACACAGGAAAGGCCGAGGCAGACCTGCTTTGCGTTTATGATGAAACGATCGATGATACCAAGCCCTTAGAAATTTTTGACCCCGAGAACACCTGGAAAACAAAGATTTTGGAAAATTTCAAAGCAGTGGAGCTATTGGTGCCGATCTTTAAAGATGGCAACCAGGTTTACGAATTGCCAAACATTGAGCAAATTCGCGCCCATTGCAAGGCCTCGCTTGAGAGTATGTGGGATGAGATCAAGCGCTTTGAAAATCCGCACAACTACTATGTGGATCTCTCGCAAAAGCTCTGGGATATAAAATATGGCATGATCAAGGCACAAAGACACAAATAAAGGGCTGCGTCATGAGCGCCGAACAAAAAACACACGAAAAAGAATAGAACAAGCCGCTTTGCCATCAAAAAAGTGATGGCAAAGCGGCTTTTCGGTAGAAATTCTATCGAATTTTGTGTTTTTTAGTTGCGCTCTTGGCACTCGACGTATATTATACACCTATCGTACCCAGATCACATCTTCTGCATCTCATGGCTCAGCCCTTTTCAAGCCTTTTAACAGCCGCTGTGCCACATCTCGCTCGGCGATGAAATAATAAACCAAATCGCCGGTAGTGCCAACGGTGGCGCTGTCATAGCGGGAAAGTCTGGCGTTGAGCTCCTCTCCAGGATAAAGGGCGGCAAGAGAGAGAACCTGCTGCCGTTCGCTTGCGATATACTCCCGAATGTTGGCTTGCGCCTCGTTCAGCCTGCTTTTATCCGAAAGCGCGAAAAAGCCAAACTCGGTGCCGTCGTTTTCCTCTGATAGATACACCGCCGCATCCTTTACTCCATCAAGGTCAGCAAAGTTGGTTCGCACAAAATCCTCATCGGCACGCACAAAGGGGATCGCCCATTCAGCTAACACTCGTTCCGCTGCCGTTTCCGGCGTGAGGGTTGTCTCTTTTTTGCAAGAGGGGAGAAAAAGCAGCAAAACGGTGAGCAGTAAAAGAATTTTTTTCATACACGACCTCGAATCTCTGCTTCCATTGTAACAATATGCTTTAAAATGGCGTCATAAGCAGACGCTGTTAAGTGAATTCCATCCTCGCTATAGCAGTATTCCGGTTTGAGATACCCCTCCGCGTCTGACAGCACAGGGGTTTGGTCCACAAAAACAAGTCCGCGCTTGAAAGCGATACCGCGGATCACATCGTTGGCGCTTTGGATCATTTGGTTGGTGATCGCCACCGCGTTTCGCCCCACCGGAAAGATAGATTGTAAAATCAGCGTGGTACTTTCTGAAGCGTTTGAGATGGCGGAAAGCAATTTTTCATAATAGTGAGCGAAAGTTTGCGGCTCGTCACGGTAATAATAAACACCGTAATCCACGCCAAGCGTGATCACCAGATATTTCGGTGACAGTCTTTGCGCCACCTCGGCAATGGTTTGCTCCTGGCCGGTATCCGGCGCTATGATTTTTGCGTAGGTGACACGGCTATCCAGATTGAGATAACGGTTTTTGGCCGCCCAAATCTGATCAACACGCAATTTAGAGCGTTGCTGCATATGGGCGGTCGTAGAATCACCGAGAAAGGTTAGCACATCCAGAAAATCGCTATCATCGCCGGCGCTGTCTGCCGCTGGATGATGCGCGGCTTGCGCTTTGTCGCATCCGTTTACGGCGGCCCCCAGCAGCGAAAAAATCACAATAAAAAGAAGAATACGGTTTAAACGCATGACACATACCTCCGTGTGTTGGGTCTAACCGTATTCTTCCCGCTTATTTCTTTTTGAATACATTCTGATAGTCGTCCGCATCCTGTGCTTTGGATTTGTTCGGCTTTTTGTTGGTGATCTCCTTGTGATTGGGGAGATCCTTTTTCTGCTTTTCGTTGTCTTTATTTTGATATACACCCTTATAGTGTTTGGTATCTCGCCTCACGCGCTGAATGCGTGCGCGAAGAATAAGAAGGATGCCCATCACGATGGCGTAAATAAAGGTCAAGCCAATAAAAAGGAAAAGCCCTTGCGAGGCAGTTGCCCCGGGTGCCTTGTTGGGCAAATAGAGCAGACAGAACATACCGCCTACTGTCAACGCATAGTGAATGACGACTCGCCAAGCAATTTTGATTGTGGCATGCTGAAACTGCACGTTCGCGAGGGCAAACAGCAACGAGAAGGGCAAAATCAGTAATTGCGCAAGCGGGTGAATGCCTGAGCTTGCGGAAAATAAAAAGTAAATATAGATCAAAAGCAGTGTGGCGCCGGTAAAATATATGCAGGTGTGAATTGCAATTTTTTTCAAATAATCCTTTGTGTTCATGCAAAGCTCCTTTTGGCGTGATGAATGCTTTATTTATTGTAACATAAATAGCCGTAAAAGGCAAGGGATAGATTGACGAAAAACAAAAAAAGTGGTATAATATTGATAATTGTATGTAAACTTCCACAATCGGAGGGCAGAAATGAAAAAGATTTTGGCAGTAGACGGTAACAGTATCGTCAATCGGGCGTTTTACGGCGTCAGACCCCTTTCTAACAAAGAAGGCTTGCCAACCAACGCGCTTTTCGGCATGGTCAGTATTTTAGAGAAAAATTTGGAAACGGTAAAGCCCGATTTTGCCGCTATCGCTTTTGATCTCAAGGCCCCCACCTTCCGCCATGAAATGTACGCGGCATACAAAGCGGGCCGCCGCCCCACGCCTGAGGATCTTTTAACCCAGCTGCCGCTTGCCAAGGAGCTCGCCACAGCTCTTGGCTTTACCTGCCTTGAAAAAGAAGGGTACGAAGCGGACGATATTCTCGGTACATTGGCAAAAATGGCGGAAAATGAGGCGTATGAGGCCTATATTCTAACCGGTGACCGTGACGCGCTACAGCTGATTTCGGATAAGGTGCATGTATTGCTTGCTACCAATACCGAAACGATTGATATGAGCAAAGAAAGCTTCTTTGAAAAATATGGCGTGCAGTCTACGCAGTTTGTTGATGTCAAGGCGCTGATGGGGGATAGCTCGGATAACATTCCCGGTGTGCCGGGTATCGGCGAAAAAACCGCGCTCAAGCTGATTGCGGAATATGGCGATCTGGACGGTATTTACAGGGAATTGCCCACCGCCAAGCATACGCCGTCTGTGCGTGCCAAGCTGGAGGGCGGCAAGGAGAGCGCCTATCTTTCTCAAAAATTAGCAACCATCTACCGCGATGTTCCGCTTGACGGCGGTTTAACCGATTACGCTTACAGGGGATTGGATAGCGCCCGCGCACTGGCACTTTTTCAGAGATTTGAATTTAACGCTTTCATCAAGCGCTTTGGTCTTGCCGAGGCAAAGCCTGACAAAAACGCCGAGACTGTGCCAGTTGTAGAGATTGACGCCGCGGAATTAGAGGCGCTTTCCGGCGTGGTGGCAGTAGATATTGTGGGGGATGAGGTTTATCTTTCAAACGGGGAATGGATCAAAAAAACATCTCATATAGATGCTTTGCGGGCATTTTTTACCAAAAACACGGCGCAGGTTATTTGCCACGATGCCAAGCGCATCTATAAGAAGCTGGAAACGCTTCATATTCATTGGCGGAATTGCGCCTTTGATACCATGCTGGGCGCCTATGTTTTAAATGCCGCCGAGGGAAATTTTGACCTGCCGCGGCTGGCACTACACTATCTCGGTGCGCAAGCTCCCACAGCGCCGGCACACCTCACTGTGCTTCCTGCCCTCTACACAGAAATTTCTAAGCGCATCGTGGAGCTTGAAATGGAAAAGCTGCTCTACGAAATTGAAATGCCGCTTGCCGCTGTACTCACTGATATGGAGCTGACCGGCTTTTGTGTGAGTAAAGAAGGGCTTGTCGCTTACGGCGAGGAGCTGACAAACGTTAGCGCCGCTCTGGCCGAGCGGATTTATTATCTGGCGGGCGGGGAATTTAATATCCAATCGCCAAAGCAGCTGGGCGAGATTTTGTTTGAGCGCTTGGGGCTCCCCCACGGAAAAAAGACCAAAACAGGCTATTCCACCAATGCGGAGGTGTTGGAAAAGCTCCGCCCCTATCATCCGATTATTGAGGATATTTTGGAGTACCGCCAGGTCACCAAACTCAACAGCACTTATGCTGAAGGATTGCTCAAGCAAATTGAAGCGGATGGACGCATTCATACTGTTTTCAAGCAAACAGGTACCGCGACCGGCCGTCTTTCTTCCGCGGAGCCCAATTTGCAAAACATCCCGATTCGCACCGAGCTCGGCAAGGAATTAAGGCGTTATTTTGTTGCAAAAAAGAACGATTATTTGCTTATTGACGCAGATTACTCACAAATCGAGCTACGCCTGTTAGCGGCGCTTGCTGATGACAACGCAATGTTAGCGGCATTCGCCGGTGGCGAGGATATTCATACCGCCACCGCCGCCAACGTCTTTGGTGTGCGGGTAGAAAGCGTAACGCCGGAGCTACGCAAGCGCGCAAAGGCGGTCAATTTCGGTATTTTGTACGGTATGGGCGCCTACAGCCTGTCTGAGGATCTGCACATCTCGCAGGCCAAGGCCAAGGACTATATCGCAAGCTATTTTGCCGCCTATCCCCAGATCGACAGCTATTTAAAATCTGTCATTGAAAGCGCTTATAAAGAGGGCTTTGTCACCACCTTGCTCGGCCGCCGACGCTATATTCCTGAACTGAAAATGCAAAACAAAAACATGCAGCATTTCGGCGAGCGTGTGGCAATGAACAGCCCGATCCAGGGTACAGCCGCCGATATTATCAAAATCGCCATGGTGCGTGTGGATCAAAAATTAAAGGCATCCGAATTGGACGCGCGGCTGATTTTGCAGGTACACGATGAACTGATTGTAGAAGCAAGCCGCCAGGATGCCGCCGCCGCGAGAGAAATTTTGGTTTGTGAAATGGAAAACGCGGTAAAATTAAAGGTGGCGCTGAAGGTTGGCGTTGCAAAAGGAGAGAATTGGTATGACTGCCATTAACAAACGCTCTGCGGGGGTACTGATGCATGTATCCTCGCTTCACGGTAACTATTCTGTTGGCTCTTTTGGAAAAGAAGCGATAGAATTCATTGATTTTCTATCTGATGCCGGTTTTACCTATTGGCAAGTACTGCCGTTTTGCATTCCGGATGAGTGCGATTCACCCTACAAATCCGTCTCCGCGTTTTCCGGCAATCCTTATTTCATTGATCTGCCCACCCTTTACCGGGAGGGGTTATTGACAGAAAACGAGCTGGCAAGCGCGAAGCAAAGCACCCCTTATTTGATCGAGAGCAAGCGCTTGTCGCTGGAGCGCGAGCTTTTGCTTCGCAAAGCCGCCGCAAGAGTGAGCGATCGGGGCGAAATTCTTGATTTTATAAGCGCGAACCCTTATATTGACGAGGCTTGCCGCTTTCTCGCGTTGAATAAAGCCAACCGCTTTTTGCCTTGGCAAAATTGGAAGGCCGATACATATGATGATGAGGATTATTTTTACCACGCCTTTACCCAATATCATTTCATTAAGCAATGGAAGGGGATCAAGGCATACGCCAATCAAAAGGGGGTCCGTGTGATCGGGGATCTGCCTATTTATGTGGGGTTGCACAGTGCCGATGTCTATTTCCATCCTGACCAGTTTCAGCTGGATGCAAAGGGCATGCCCACCGCGGTGGCCGGCTGCCCCCCCGATTATTTTTCACAGGAGGGACAGTTTTGGGGCAATCCGCTTTACCGCTGGGATGTGATGAAGCGGGATAACTTTGTTTGGTGGCGCGCCCGCATGGCGCACACGCTTGAGATGTTTGATGGGGTGCGCATTGACCATTTCCGCGGCATTGAGTCCTATTGGAGCATTCCCGCCACAGCGGCGAGCGCTAAGGAGGGCCGATGGGTAAAGGGCCCCGGCATGGCGTTCGTTCGCGCCATGAAGGAGATGGCAGGGGAGCAGCTGATCATCGCCGAGGATCTCGGAGATATTCCGCCCGCTGTGCAAAAGCTGCTACAGCAAAGCGGCTTTCCCGGCATGCGCGTGTTCCAATTCGCCTTTCTCGGTGACCCGAAAACGCCGCATCTGCCCCACAATTATCCCAAAAATTGCATTGCCTATACCGGCACGCACGATAACAACACCTTGCTCGGCTATGTGTGGGAACAGGATGACGCTACACGCCGTCTGATGCTGGATTACTGCGGCTATACCGATGCGGACTGGGATAAGAGCTATGATGCCATTCTGCGCACCATGTTGCGTAGCCATGCTGGATTGGTGCTGTTTCCCGTACAGGATCTGCTGGGCTTTGGCGCCGATACCCGCATGAACACCCCCGGCCGTGCCGAGGGGAACTGGGGCTATCGCATAACCAAAGAGCAATTAGCGGCGTTGGATAGCGGCAAATTCAGCCATCTCAATCGGTTATACGGCAGATAAACAGTAATATATTACAACAAAAAAGTGGAAATTTGTAAAGACACCTTTCCGCTTTTTTGATATAATCAAAGCATCAAGTGAAAGGAGTTGCTTATGGAACTTTCAATCTGTGCAAATTATTTGCAAAAAGCCGAATTGAGTGATAAGAGCGCTTACAATATTTTCAAGCTGTGTAAGGATGCCGGTTTTACTGTCATTGACTACACCCCCGGCGGCGAAACATGGGAACAGCAGGTGGTTTCACTGTTAAAAGCCTCTGAAGCATTTGAAATGCCCTTAGAGCAATCTCACGCGCCCTTTAATCGCTATAGAAAGCTTCCCTTAGAGGATTACAAGCTGCTGTTAGACCGTGCCTTCGAGGCGGCCATCCGTATGGGCAACAAGCAAATCGTCATTCATGGCGACGATTATCGCGTGCCGAAGGACGGTGAGTATGATGCCGAGACGGCCATGAAGGAAATGTACGAGCTCTGGGCCCCTTATGTGGAAAAGGCTTCCAATAACGGTGTTTGTGTGGCCATTGAGACTGTGTTTGAGGACAACCGCGCCAAGGATGCGCCCCCGAACCGCTTTACCTCCCGTCTGGAGGAGCTGAAGGGGCTCATCGACCGCTTTGATAACCCCATGGTGACCTGCTGCTGGGATAGCGGCCACGCCCGCCTTGCCTTTACACGTGCAGGCATGCCGGATGCCATGCGTGCCCTTGGATCCCGTATTACATCTACACATATCCACGATAATTATTACAACAAGGATCTGCACGTGATCCCGTTCCAGGGCGACATTGATTGGAGAGAGCAAATGGCGACCCTCAAAGAGATCGGCTATAAGGGCAATCTGACCTATGAGCTGGTCTATGGCAAATGGCCCGAGAGCATGGTGCCTGAGTTCCTCAAGGTTGCCGCCGATACCGGCAAGGTGCTGATCGATTGGTTTAATAAGACATAAAACGCTGAAAAAGCCCCGAGTTAGAGCTCGGGGCTTCTTTTGATATGCAAACTCTTGTATGTGTGGGGCGTCATGCCGGTATATTGCTTGAATATTTTGATAAAATGAGAGCTATCGGAAAAACCGCATTCATAGCAGGTAAACGCCACCGAATGCCCCTTGGCAAGTAATTGCTTGGCGAGAGCGATCTTTTTGATACGTAAATAGCTGCCGGCGGTCACTCCCACGTACTTTTTGAAGAGTGCGGAGAGGTAAGGGGGAGAGATATTAAATTTTTCGGCAATGTCGCCAATAGCGTTGATCTCCCCTGGAGAGAGGCTGATATATTGCAAAATTTTTCGCAAAAGTGGCGGTACGCCAGAGGGCTCTTGCAGTGGTGCAGCTAGGGAACGTTTGGTTTGATCGGTGATCAGTCCGATCAGCTGAAGCACAAGCCCCAGCGCCGACAGGCGCTGCCCCTCGTCGGCTTCCTTATCGCATAGTGCACTAAGCGCATAAAGAATAGCAAGCGCCTTTTCCTTGTCGGCATCCACAAGGGGCGGCTTTGCGTCGGCATCCGACAAAAAGATCTGTAGCGGATCGGGGATAAAAAAGGAAAAGAAGGAAAGAGGGATCAACAGATAAAAACGCTCGTAAACACAAGTTTTTTTCAAAACGGGAACGTGTACCGCATGGGGAGAGATCGTCAGAAGATCCCCTCTGGAAAGCGAAAAATAGCGGTCCTCAATGATATAATCCGCCTCGCCGTCAACGAAAGCATAAATCTCGATACAATCGTTTAAATGAAGGTTGAAGCCGGCAGGGTTGTCAAAGCTGCGGCGGTGCACAAAGCGGATCGGTTCCCGGTCGCTATGCAAAAAGAGCTTGGTCTGCTTTTTAAAAAAATGGTCTGACATATTAAAAACATCCTATTTTTAATCAAAATAATCCTATAAATATGGAAATATTAATGTTATTATAAATATGTAAACCAAAAAAGTCAAGACAAGGAGAGAAAAAATGTATATTTCCGTATTTACCGATGAGCTGAAAAAGGAAGTCACGGAGGTTTTGCCCAAGTACGCCGAATGGGGCCTCAAATACGTGGATTTTCGCGGCTTGATCAACGGCGCGCCCATTGAAAAGCAGACCACCGAGCAGCTGAAGGCGCTAAAGCGGCAGTTGGATGATCTAGGTCTGAAAACCGGCGTGATTCAATCCTCGCTTTGTAAAAAACATCTGCCAAACGAGGAGCGCGTGCGGCTGGAAAGAGAAAAGCTGGAGGGGATCATTCGCGCGGCGGATATTCTGGATTGCCGCCTGGTGCGCGCCTTTAACTTCTGGCAGCACGAACAGAACGACCCCCATTGCGGCGATCTTGCCATGCGACCCGACGAGCTCTCCCGCGTGTTGGAGATGTTTGATCCCTTCGCAAAGCACGCAAGAGAGGCGGGACTGATCCTCGGCTTTGAAAACTGCGGTCAGACACCGGATGAGGTCATCACCCTTCTGGAGGCGCTAAATGTGCCGGAATGGGGCATGGCTTGGGATGTTTCCAATATGTTTGAGCTGTTGCCCGAGGCCAAGGGGGACTGCATCGACTATTTCACCAAGGCACTGAAATATGCCAATATGCTGCACGTAAAGTGCCGTGGCGTGCTACCCGAGGTGGAAGGCAAAAAGGTACCGTGGGACCGTGTGCTGCGCGGCGCGCTTGTGACCGGTAAGAATATGCCCGTATCGATTGAAACGCATCTTCCTTCATCGGTGACTGCTCTGACCCCTGAGGAGGCTACCCGACGCTGCTATACGTATATTCAAAAGACTTGGCCCGAAAGCGCTCCTGCAGATATGAAAACGGCTCTTTCGGTGAAGCACTATTTTGATCGCCCCTACAAGGATGACGCCGTCCGCATGGTCGTCGTGGGCCTTGGTATGGGAAAGAACCGTTGCGCCCAGATCAGCGAAACCTGCGGCATCAAGCTGGTGGGCGTTTGCGATATCAACGAAGAAAAAGCCAAGGCGGTAGGCGAGCAGTACGGTGTGTCCTACAGCACCGATATCGACGTGTTTTTGAAGGATCCTGCCGTTGAGGTGATGTATGTTGTCACCCCCACGGGCACCCATTGCGATATTGCCGAGCAATGCCTGAACGCAGGCAAGCACGTGCTCACCACCAAGCCGATGGACGTTACACATGAAAAATGCGCCCGTGTGGCGGCGCTCGCCAGTGAAAATGGATTGCTTTTTGCGCCGGACTTTGATCTGCATTTCAGGGGCCCCTTGAAGGAGCTACAGCAGGCGGTAGCGGACTGTTATTTCGGCAAATTGAAATCTGCCAATATGATCTTGAACATCCGCCGTAACAAGGCGTATTTTGAGGAAAACGGCGGCTGGCGCGGCACGTGGGCACTGGATGGCGGCGGTGCGATGAGCAACCAGGGTATTCACGAGATCGATCGTTTTCTGACGGTGTTCGGCATGCCCGATCGGGTCAGATGCACCATAACCAAGCAGACCCATGATATTGAAGCGGAAGACTACGGCATCGGTGAGCTTGCCTACGAAAACGGCATGATCGCCCGTTTTTCCGCCACCACCTCCTATCCCGCTTCCGCCTGGTACACCCGTTTGGAGGTCTATGGCGATCAAGGCGCATATCTGCTGACCTCCGGCGGCCCCGAAGGGGATCACGTATATTGGTGGAAGGATGGAAAGTGGACTGAGGAAAGCCCTTATCCCGTGAAAAGGGAGTGGAACCAGGCGGCAGACAACTTTGCCAACGCGCTCAGAACAGGGGAGCCCTTGATCGTAACCGCGGATAACGGCATTCGTTCCCGCTACGTACTAGATAAGCTGTATGAGAGCGCCAAGACCACGGAAGGGTGGCTAGAGGTTTGAACGATACGCTCTATTGGATTGCTCAAGCCATCGGCGGCATTGCCGTTGTCACCTCGCTGATCATTTACCAGCGCAAGACGCGCAAGGGAATATTGGCATTCAAGGTTTTGCAGGATGTCTGCTGGCTGACACACTATTTGCTGATCGCCGCCTTTTCGGCGGCGGCGACCAGCGGACTTTGCATCTGTCGCGGTCTGATCTTCTATCACAGCGATAAAAAAATCGGAAAGAGCGCCATTTGGCTACCGATCTTCTTGTGCCTGTATGCCGTTTCGGCCATACTGACATGGAAAAACGCCTTCAGTATTTTTCCGGCGATCAGCTCATCGCTATCCACGGTTGCCTTCTGGATGAAGGATCCCCGCCACACAAAGGCGATTTCCATTGCCGCCTCGCTGTGCACGCTGACCTATAATATCACGCAGGCACATTCGCTGATCGTGTATGTCGGCGTCAGCTTTACCATTCTTTCGGCAACGGCATCACTGCTCACTCCATTTTTCAAAAGAACCGGAAACGATAATGAATAGAACTGATATTAACAAAAAGGACTGTTTGAAGCATTAAACACTCCTTTTTGCTACGACGGCTCGATTGGATTTGGCGGACATGCCCGAGAAAAATCAGAGGAGTGGTGTGCGGGCAACGGGGTTCATTCCACGTCAGAGGCTTTGAGATCGCGCCCCTGCGCATTTACAAAATCAGTAAAACCTCTTGCAAAAGTATCGGCTCTGTGCTATGATATTCGGGTAATGAACACGATAAGCAGTAAGGAGGGGCGCATGTGACTGTGCCGGAGATCATCGGGCAGGTATTCGGTATTCTTTCTACCGTGATGACCTGCATTTCCTATCAATGTAATACCAAGCAGCGGATCCTCGCGGTGCAAAGCCTGTCGGTTGTGTTCATCTGTATCAACTATGCATTGCTCGGTGCCACGGCAGGTCTGGTGCTGAATATTGTGTGCCTTGTACGTAACGTCATCTTTTATTTTCAAAAGGAGGGCTCCCGCTTTCAGCTAATCTCCGGCTGCTTGTTGGCAATCGCATTGGGTGTTTGCGGCGTTTTCTCCTGGCAGGGGCCGATCTCGCTTTTGATGATCGTAGCCCTGGCGGCGAACACGGTGGTGCTGTCCTTTGGCAAGCCCCAGCTCCTGCGTATCAGCATTTTCTTTACTTCCACGCTTGTCCTGATCTATAACGTGTATTTCCTGTCTATCGGCGGCATTCTCAACGAGTGTGTGGCCATCCTCTCCGCCGCCGTGGGGCTGATACGTTTTTACAAGAAAAAAGAGCGCTGATTGCGCTCTTTTTTCTATAGATCGGTATTACCCTTGGAGCTTTTCGGGGGCGGCAAGATATTTGAGCACCTCAAAAATGCTCTTGATGGGGATCAGCTCAATGTCCGCCTTGATCTGCCGTTTTTCCAGATTGCGATAGGGGACAATGGCTTTTCCAAAACCAAGTCTTGCGGCCTCTTTCACACGATATTCCAGGCCGGATACCGAACGGCATTCGCCGGAAAGGCCCAGCTCGCCAATAGCGATCAGCTCGTCGGGCACAGCGCGATCGGTGAGAGAGGAGATCAGCGCCATCGCGACGGCCACGTCCGAGGCTGGCTCATCCAGATGCATACCGCCGATGACATTCAGATACACGTCGTTGACCGAAAAACGCAGTCCTAACCGCTTTTCCAACACAGCAAGGATAAGGCAAAGACGGTTGTAATCAATACCGTTCGAGGTGCGGCGTGGGGCGGGGAACGCAGTGGCGGAAACCAACGCCTGTATCTCGGCAATCAGAGGCCTGGTACCCTCCATGGTGCATACGGCACAGTTACCGGGGGTGTTTTGCGGTCTGCCCGCCAATAGCATTTCAGAGGGGTTTGCCACCTCGGCAAGACCTTCGTCTGTCATCTCAAAAACACCGATCTCATTGGTCGAGCCGTAGCGGTTCTTGATGGCGCGGATGATGCGGTAGGTTTGCTGACGCTCGCCTTCAAAATAAAGCACCGCGTCAACCATGTGCTCCAGCACCTTGGGGCCGGCAATGGTACCCTCCTTGTTGACATGACCCACCAAAATAACAGAAATATTATCGGTTTTTGCTTTATTAATAAAGGCAAGAGCGGTCTCGCGCACTTGCGTTACAGCACCCGGCGTGGAGGAAATATTGTCGCTATAAATGGTTTGGATCGAATCTACGATGACAACATCCGGAGAGACACGGTCAATCTCACCGAGAATGCGCTCAATGTTGGTTTCGGTCAGGATCGAAAGGTTGTCTCCCGCCACGCCCAATCGCTCGGCACGGAGCTTGAGCTGTCCGTCGGATTCCTCGCCCGAAACGTACAGCACCTTGCGGTGGCTGCCCAGAATATCCGAGATCTGCATGAGCAGGGTGGATTTACCAATACCGGGCTCGCCTGCCAGCAACACCACAGAACCAAGCACCAGGCCACCGCCCAGCACACGGTCCAGCTCACCAAGACCGGTGGCGGTGCGGATATAGGATGGCATTTCCATTTCTTTATACGGGATTGCTTTGTGCTCACCGGTACGAGCGGTCAAGGCACGGCGCGGAGATTTGGCCGGATCGCTTTTACTTTCCTCTCCGATCACATCCTCCACAAAGCTGTTCCAGGCACCGCACCCGGGGCATTTTCCCATCCATTTAGGGGAGTGGTTCCCACATTCCGAACAAATATAAACGGTTTTTAACTTCACTTTAACCTCCCGCGGGGCATCCGCGCTTTCAGTTCTTTTTTCTATTATAGCACAGGAAAGAGCGGCTTGCAAGATTACAGTGGTGATTTTTCTGTAATGGCGGCTAAAAATACCGCGATCAATTGTTGGCGATAAAAGGGCTCGCAAAGCTTTTCGCACTCGGCGGGGGTGGAAAGAAAGCCGCATTCAATCAGAATAGCAGGAGTTTTTGCGTGACGCAAAAGGTAAATATTGCTGCTGGCAGCTTTTACCTTTCGGTTGTTTTGCGGTTGAAGTATGCTTTTGACCTTGCTTTGTATTGCGTTTGCCCAGTCGATCGATTGGGCGTGATTTTGTGAGTACCAGACCTGCACCCCTTCGCAGCTATCGTTTGGAAATGTGTTCATATGAATACTGATAAAAACGCTATCCGGATACGATTCGGTAAAGGCCAAACGGTTGCTCAGATCCGATTGCTTTTTGTGTCCCTTGGGGGTGTTTTCGCTATAGAGCAGGCGATCGTCTGTTCTGGTTTCAATCACGGTATAGCCTGCCAAACGCAGAAGTGCCGCCAGCTCCTTTGTCAGAGCAAGATTCAAGTCCTTTTCAAGCACGCCGTTCACACCGCTAGCGCCCCCATCCTCACCCCCGTGTCCGGCATCCAAAATGATCACAGGGGCCAGCTCCGAAGCGCCGCTGACTGCCAGCTCCTGAAGGAGCGCGTGGTCTGCCGCTCGAAAAAGGGAAGAGAGCAACAGTAGCGTTGAAAGAAATAAAATGCCAAAAGAAATCCATTTACTTTGATGCTTCATTTTTTTCACCTCATCCTACTATAATAGGCAAGCGGCCAATTTATGATAAAATCATGACCACCACTTCAAGTGCTGGTTTATCTACCCTAAAGGCTGCAAAAAAGGGCGCTTCATGCGTGATACACCGTAAAGAGTATCACGCATACAGCGCCCTGATCCTTTATTTTTTAGAGGGTTTCGAGGTAGTTGACTACATCGCCCACCGTTATGAATTTGTTGGAATCGTCCTCGTTGATCTCGATACCGAATTTCTCTTCGCAAAGCATGATAAGATCGGCAAGCTCAATTGAGTTGATATTCAGGTCTTTCGAAAGTTCCGCATCCATGGTAATGTCATCGGGATTGATCTGAAGCTCCTCAACCAGCAGTTCTCTTACTTTTTCAAGCATAATGTTTCCTCCAAAAATTAATAACATATTTGACATCATAGGTTTGTCTTATTATAACGAATAAAAAGATTTTTGTCAAGCATTTTCGCAAATTTTGTGCCGTTTTGAGAGAAAGATTGACAAAATCGCGTTTTTTGTCGTATAATAGACAGGACTTTTGGAAAGGGAGAGAACAAATGGCGATATTCAAGAAAAGACCTTTGGCGGTTTCCGCGGCACTGTTTATTCTTTGCGTCGCGCTCTCTTTTTTCTTTTCCAACCGGGTGGGGTATTGGATATTGGGGATAACGGCCCTTTTGCTGATCGGCTATTTGCTAATTCTTTGGCGAAAAGGCGTTCGCACCGCCGCTTGACAGTACTGCTTCTCTTGATCGCCATTTTGCTTGGCGTGGGATGTGTAACAATCGAACGGTATCGGGCCGAGGAACGCTTTGTACCTTATTACGATACCTCTCTGACAGCGGAAATGAAGATTTTGGATATTTACACGAATACGGCCTATGGCTCCCGCTTGCTTGTTAGAATTACAAATCTTAACGGACAAAACCGTAATGTAAAGGCGCTTTTGGTCATGGAGGGGAACTCACCGCTGTTTTACGGAGACAGCGTCAAGGGGGAATTTATTTGTACAACGCTGGAAGAGCACAGCTATTTTACCGGACAAGAAAGCGAATATTTAGCGGATGGCGCTTATGTAGCGCTTGTACCGTTTGACACGAAAGCGCTTTGCTTGACCAAGGACGGCAGTGACAGCTTTTCCGCTCGCTTAGCTGATCTGCAAGGCGCTTTCCATCATCGCTTGACAGGTCTTGCTGACGGTGATGCCGCAGAACTGATCAGCGCGATGCTTTTGGGCACCCGTGAAGCGCTGTCAGATCCCATCCAGCGTGATTTTCGCCGCGCGGGACTGTCGCATTTGCTGGCAATCAGCGGTCTTCATTTGGCCATTATCGTCCTGTTGCTCGACCGTTTTCTTTGTCTTTTGCGAATCAAAAAACCTTTTCGCATCGCGTTTTTGGTCTTGTTTTGCGTAGGATACCTATTTTTGACAGGCTGCTCGTATTCGATGCTGCGAGCAGTTTTGATGCTGATCTTTTTGCAGATCGCCTTTTTCTTCAAAGAAGATTACGATGCCTTCACCGCCTTGTTTGTGGGCGGTGCCTGTATGCTGCTGTTTTCGCCATCGGCGCTTTTTGATCTTTCTTTTCAAATGACCATGCTCGCGACCTTCGGCATTTTGGCGTTTGGCGATCTGCAAGCAAGCATGCTCCGGCTGATCCCAGAGAAAAAGGGCATGCTTGGCATGCTGTGCGCCGTCGGCAGAAAAGTTTTGCTCTCACTGTTTATCACCCTTTGCGCTACCGTTGCCATTTTGCCGGTACAATGGTTGGTATTTGGCGAGATTTCGGTGCTCACACCGCTTTCTAATCTCTTGATCCTCCCGCTCTGCCCGCCTTTGTTGATTTTGGGGTTGCTTTCTCTGATTTTTTCTGGCTGGACCTTTCTCGGTCAGCTGTTTATCCTACCCGCTACATGGATCGCAAAATGGTTTTTATGGATTACCGCAAAACTTTCACCGCTTGGTAGTATGATTTCCTTGCGATATGGTTTTGTTCCGTATATTTTTATTCCATTTTTGGCATTGACAGTACTGTTTTTAATAATAGAATTGAAAAAGCAGAAGTATCTTGTCTTTTCTCCAGCGGTTGTCGCTGTTCTCGCCTTTGTTCTTTGCATGACGGTTTGTTTTGTCAGAGATGCGCGCCAAGTAGAGGCTGTATACCGCACCTCAGGGAAACAGGATGTTGTCTTATTGGTGCAAAATGGCAATGCCATGATCTGTGATTTTTCCGGCGGTAGCGTGACACAGCTATACAATGATTATAAATTGTTGCAAGAGCGCTGCGCAACCGACATAGATGTGCTGATGCTGACCCATTATCACAGGCAACAGATCAACGCCATCACCCGCTTTTCCGGTTCTGTGCTCATACGTGCCCTCTGGGTGCCAGAGCCACTTGACGAGAAGGAAGTCTCCATTTTCCTGGCGTTATGCGAAAGGGCCGCGCAAGCGAACATTCCGGTGACGGTATATGACTACGAAGAAGCGCTGACTGTTTTTGAAAGCGGTACCGTAACCCTTTCGGCGCCGCTCTATCAAAAGCGATCGGTAGAACCCGCGCTGCGACTGCAAGTAACCTTTGGCAAGGATACGCTTTGCTATCAAAGCGCCGCTTACGGTGAGTATGCCGATCAATTGGAGTATGAGGCCCTGCCTGTAGAGGCTCGCTATCTGATTTTGGGTGGACATGGGCCGGTGCCGCACCGTGAGATTGCCGCGCCCACCGCCACGGTGCCGGAGGAGATCGTGATCTCCAACGCTACCGTCGCGACGCAATATACCTATCCGCTTGATACCCGCTATCGGTTTTTACCGGGGCATGTTTCGTACCGGTTGCACTGAAATTCTGCGAATTTTGTCAAATCCTCATTCTTTGCATAAGATATTAGGGAAGGGTCGTTTTACGGCTCGAATTCAATAAGGAGGGCCCTATACCTTATGGGAGAGAACAGATTTTCTTGTTCCGGTAACGCGTCCGTTGCCCGTGATAGCTTTGGCATCGAAGCGTCTCGTATTTTGGATGCTTGCCGCGATAGAGATTGTTTTGAGAATGTTCGCGTATTTTTGACCTGCGTCGGTGAGGATCTGATTGCCCGCACCAACAATGTACGTGTAAAGAAAGCCAAACTGTGCGGTGCCAACATTGTGACCGATCCGATTCAGTTCAATCGCGGTTTTTACGCGGTTACCATCAAATTCTATGTAAGCCTTGTTTTTGAGGTCTGTGTGCCGATGGGGCAGTCTCAGGAATTTGAAGGAGTCGCGGTCTTGGAAAAGCGTGTGGTACTTTATGGCGGCGAGAGTAATGTCAGTGTATTCCGCAGTAGCGCAAGCGACGGCTATTGTGCCATCCCTGAGCCTGTTTGCTGCGGCAAGAACCATCCCGAAGCGGTGGTTGAGGTGGTGGAGCCCATCGTGCTTGGTGCCCGCATCGTGAACACCTGTTCCGAGTGCCGTTGCTGCTGCGGTTGCTCTGATATTCCCGTGCTGGTCACCGATTCGCTCAATGGCACATTGGTTGACGACGGCAACCGAGACGGACGTTTTCTCACCGTCTCGCTGGGACTTTTCTCGGTGGTACGCCTTGTGCGTGAAGGACAACTGCTGGTTCAAGGGGCAGAATTCTGTCTGCCTGACAAGGAATGCTGCGAGCCAAGCGAAGAGGATCCTTGTGGCACGTTTCGCAAAATGCCGTTTCCCGCGGCGGAATTTTGTCCGATTACCGCGCCGGTAAACAGTAACGCGCTCGGCAACGGTCATGGCAACGGTAACGGCCGTTCCTCTCGCTGCTGCTCAAATTCCTAAAGCTTAAAATAACTGTGCGGCGCGGCCGCTTTAGGGGTTGTTACACTTGGCGAGAGCAAAAGAGCCCGTCAATAAAAAAACGCACCTTTGTGCGCCTCACGCCTTGAGCGGAGCGCTCCCTGCCTAAATCTGACGATCCCCAAAGAAAAGAGGTTGTCTCAAATTTGCATTTGAGACAACCTCTATCTTATTTTTTTACGCCCAGCTCTTCATTTTCCTGTTGGAACCGCAAATTGCGGCGCCAACGGAAGGGGGAACAGTAGTAGCGTTCCTTGAACTGATTGTGAAAGAAGCTGGTATTTTCATAGCCGACGGCAATGATAATATCTCCAACCGGCAAATCGGTTTCTTTTAGTAAACGAATTGCCTCTTTAAACCGTTCCTCTTGTAACAGTTGGCTAAAGGTAAACCCGCAAAGCTCCCGTACACGCTTGGAGAGATAGGGAACACTAAGCCCCAGCTTGTCTGCCAGCTCGCTGAGCGTTGCGGTACGGAAATCGGTACTGAGATAGTCCTCAATACGCGCCTGTAAAAGCTCCGCATCAGAGCGATGGCGGGCAGCGGAGATCATACATTCGGGCAGCTCGCCGAAATAGCGCAGAATTAAGGCAACGGTGGCTTTTAAGGTATCCATACCGGTCACATCATTGCCCACCAACGCATACGTCAGGTTTTCAAACAGATTTTCCAGTGGCGGCACGCCTTCGGTAGAAAAAAGCATATATTCCGGTTCTCCGTTAGAGCGGATGTTTTCCGCCATAAAAGAGGAAAGGGGAGAGGCTGGCGGCAAGGCAGATGCCAGGGAG
Source organism: Oscillospiraceae bacterium (assembly GCA_015065215.1). Taxonomy (GTDB): domain Bacteria; phylum Bacillota; class Clostridia; order Oscillospirales; family CAG-272; genus Firm-07. The sequence continues at coordinate 50,434 of SVQT01000001.1, forward strand.
TGGAAGCATTCGGTGGCAAGCATCACGTTAACGGCAAGATCACGTTCTCCGGTTTTGCGAACACTATGCTGTGTATGACGGTTAAGGAGCAACACATCTCCTGCATGCATTTTAATTTCACGATGCTTGATCACATGTGTAACAGTTCCGCTTGCCACATAGGTCATTTCCACATAATTGTGACCGTGAGCCGGAAAATCCGCAAAGCGGGTATGGCGGCGCAGAGCGATTTGCTCCCCCTCCTGCATCAGTCTATGGCTATTGACAATAAATTCTTTGGCAAATGCGGTATACAGACGCTTGTTCACCTTATGCTCACCGTCTAAAATTCTGCGCTCCTCTTCGTTGATCAGTGCCAGGCGTGACAGTAAATCTTCTCTCATTTTTGGCAACTCCTCCCGGTGATGATTTGTTTTAGTATAGCATAAAACGACGCAAAAATCAATAGCTTTCCTTAAAAATAGCCCTATTTTTGTAAAATAGCCGTTCTTATTATTTGCAAGCGTTTGTGATACAATGAAATTGTAAAAAATACTTTCAAGGGGGATTTCCCGTATGGCAACTTGCTACGAATGGGCAAAACAAAAATACGCAACCATCGGCATAGATACCGAGGCGGCAATCAACACGCTGAAAAATTATGCAATCTCAATGCATTGCTGGCAAGGCGACGATGTTCGTGGTTTTGATAGCGAAGAGGAGCTTTCCGGCGGCATTCAGACAACTGGCAATTACCCCGGCCGCGCCACCAGGCCGGAAGAACTGATGGCAGATATGGATAAGGCCCTGTCGCTGATCGGCGGCAAGCACAAGATCAATCTGCACGCCTGCTACGCCATTTTTGAAAAAGGCGGGTTTGCTGACCGTGATAAGCTGGAGCCAAAACACTTTGAGCGCTGGGTTGCATACGCCAAGGAGCGGGGAATGGGCATTGACTTTAACCCCACCTTCTTCTCGCATCCCATGGCCGCTTCCGGTCTGACCCTTTCCTCACCTGACGAGGAAATTCGCCGCTTCTGGATCGAGCACGGTAAGGCTTGCATCCGTATCTCTGAATATTTCGCCAACGAGACCGGTATTCCTTGCGTGATGAATATCTGGATCCCCGACGGCTACAAGGATATTCCCGCCGATCGCATCGGCCCGAGAGCCCGCTTTGCCGCATCGCTTGATGAGATTTTGGCCATTCCCTATGACAAGTCCAAGGTGCTGATTTGTCTGGAATCCAAGGTGTTCGGCATAGGCGTGGAGTCTTATACTGTCGGCTCTGCCGAGTTCACGATGAACTATGTGGCAAAGAACGGCCTTGTACCCTTGATGGACAACGGTCATTATCATCCCACCGAGGTGGTCTCTGACAAGCTTTCCTCAATGTTCCTGTTCAACAAAAATGTCGCTTTGCACGTCACCCGCGGCGTTCGCTGGGATAGCGACCATGTGGTGCGCCTGGACGATGAGACCCGAGAGATTGCCAAAGAACTGGTCGCCTCTGGCCGTATGAATGATGTAGCCCTTGCCCTGGACTACTTTGATGCCAGCATCAATCGGATAGCCGCCTGGGTCATTGGTATGCGCAATATGCAGCGCGCGCTGCTGGGCGCTCTGCTGACCCCTCACGCCGCAATGAAGCAGCTACAGAACGAAGGCAAATTTACCGAGCTGTTTGTCAAGAGTGAGGAATTGAAATCTTATCCCGAAGGTATCGTTTGGGAGGAATTTTGCAACCGCTGCGGCGTACCCGCTGACGAGAGCTGGTTCGCGGAAGTTCAACAGTACGAAAAGACTGTACTTGTCAACCGTAAATAAAGCAAAAGCTTAAAAAATATAAAGGAAGGTGCTTTACATGAATCGTTTTGTATTGAATGAGACCTCTTATCACGGTGCGGGCGCTATCACCGTTGTGCCTGACGAGATCAAAAACCGCGGCTTTCAAAAGGCTTTCGTCGCCTCTGACCCCGACCTGATCAAATTTGGTGTTACCGCTAAGGTCACCGATCTGTTGGATGCCGCCAAGATCCCTTACACCGTCTACTCCGACATCAAGGCCAACCCCACCATTGAAAATGTGCAAAACGGTGTTGCCGCCTTCAAGGCCTCCGGCGCGGATTGCATCGTGGCCATCGGCGGTGGCTCCTCGATGGATACCTCCAAGGCCATCGGCATCATCGTCGCCAATCCTGAGTTTGAGGACGTGCGCTCTCTGGAAGGTGTTGCCCCCACCAAGAACCCCTGTGTACCGATCATTGCCGTGCCCACCACCGCCGGCACTGCCGCGGAGGTAACCATCAACTATGTCATTACCGATGTAGAAAAAAAGCGTAAATTCGTTTGCGTTGACGTGCATGACATTCCGGTCGTGGCCGTTGTTGACCCCGATATGATGTCCTCTATGCCCAAGGGTCTGACCGCCGCAACCGGTATGGACGCGCTGACCCACGCCATCGAGGGCTATATCACCAAGGGCGCCTGGGAGCTTTCTGATATGTTCCACATCAAGGCGATCGAGATCATTGCAAAGAGCCTGCGCGGCGCTGTTGAGAACACCAAAGAGGGCAGAGAAGGCATGGCGCTTGGTCAGTATGTAGCCGGCATGGGCTTCTCCAACGTGGGTCTTGGTGTTGACCACTCGATGGCGCACACGCTCTCGGCATACTACGATATGCCTCACGGCAAGGCTTGCGCCACCCTGCTGCCCGCCGTTATGGCTTACAACGCCGAATACACCGGCGAAAAGTACCGCGAGATCGCCCGTGCTATGGGCGTGAAGGGTGTTGACGATATGACCCAGGCAGAGTACCGCAAGGTAGCCGTGGATGCCGTCCGTCAGCTTGCTGAGGACGTGGGCATTCAGTGTTCTCTCAAGGGCGTGCTGAAGGAGGAGGACATCCCCGCGCTGGCAAAGGACGCCTATGCGGACGCTTGCCGCCCCGGCAATCCCCGTGAGACCAGCGAGGAAGAAATCGCCGCTATTTACCGCAGCCTGATGTAAAATAACAACAAAACGGGAAATGCCGAGGCATTTCCCGTTTTGTTGCAAAAGAGCGGCCCCCGCTATCAAATAGCGGGGGCTGCTCTTTTCGGCACTGCACCTGTGCGTTATTCTATCTTTTCTGCGTCGGTCGCTTCAGCGGTATCGGCAGGGGTCAGGATGCGAAGTACGGCACTTTCTACCTGTAAATCCTGTACGCGCTCTACCGCAATAGAAAGTTGCTCTGTTTGCACAGTAAAGCCTTTGCCGTCTGTGGGGATGGCCCCCAACTTGGCCAGGGCCAGACCGCTGATGGTATCACAATCCTCGTGTGGGATCTCTATACCCAACTCCTTTTCCAGATCATCCAGCGAAGCGGAACCCAGAACGCGCCAGGAGCCGTCCTCCAAGGGCTGGATCTCAGGCTGGAGCTCCCTTTGCGCTTCCTCATCGGAAAGATCACCGAGCAGGCATTCGATCAGATCAGTCATGGTCACGATACCCAGCACACCGCCATATTCGTCAATAACAACGGCAAGTGAGACACGTTCTTTTTTCATATTGCGAAACAAAAGATCGGCTTTGACACCGTCGGGCACGAAGTAAGCGGGGCGAACTGCCTCACGCAGAATTGTTTCGCGGTCCTTGTCGCAGCCAAGGCGGAAATAGTCCTTGGCGTTGAGGATGCCGACCACGTTATCCACGCTTTCCTCGCAAACGGGATAAAGCGTGTAGCGGTTAGAAACGATGGTTTTATCCCATTCCTCGTCGCTTTCCTCCATCCACAAAAGCGCCAGATCGGTGCGGTGCGTTGCGATCTCGCCTGCGGTCAGATCATCAAACTCGAAAATATTTTGTATCAGCTCTTTTTCTTCTTGCTCAATGGCGCCCTGCTTGGTACCGGCATCTACCATCAGCTTGATGTCCTCCTCGCTCACGTCCTCGTCGGTGGCGTTGGGGTCTACACGGAAAAGGCGCAGGATCAGATTGGTGGTAACCGTTAAAAGAAATACGACAGGGGCAAAGAGCTTGGCAATAACATAAATAGGAGCTGAGAGACCCAGCGCCAAGGATTCCGCCTTTCGTTGCGCCAACCGCTTGGGAACCAGCTCGCCAAAGATCAGGGTAAAAACGGAAAGGATCACGGTGATCAAGATGACGATAACCGCTTCGGGAACCATAACCTTTACGCTATGTAACCACTCCACCAAGGGATCAGCAAAGTTATCTGCCGCAAATGCGGAGCCGAGAAAGCCGGAAAGGGTAATGGCTACCTGAATGGTGGCCAAAAACTTTGCGGGCTGGTCGGTTAGTGTCAGTAAGCGCTTGGCCCGCTTATCCCCCTTATCGGCAAGCTGCTCCAGCTTGACGGTATTGGTACTGATGACCGCGATCTCGGCACAGGCAAAAACCGCATTCAAAGCGATCAAAAAGATCTGCAAAAGTATCATCCAAACCATATTCATTATATAATTATCTCCTTTGAATTTTCAAAAATAGCGCAAAAAAGGGCATAACCGAGACAGGCTCATTCCAAAAGCCAATGGTTATGTCCGCACATGATATTTTGAAAAGATAAAGGGGGCTCCTCTATACTGTGGCTACAGCTGCCTGCGTCCATTGCTTTCTACAGATCTCCTTTCCATTTGAAGTTGTATATATATTATACCGTAAAAACGCGATTCGGTCAAATCTGTTTTGAGGTAGTGACAATTGAATTCGAACCGAAAATGCGCAAAATAGTCAAATAATAAGCGACTATCTCATCCAATCGCAGTTTTTTATGTCAAAATCGCACTTTTTCTTAAAATAATGACTTGACGGCGCTGTTTGAAAAGGGTTATAATGAAGAAAACTGCTGCGCGAGGTATGTCTGATGCATATTACAGATAAGATCAACATGGAGCGTGCCGACCTGGAAAAGCATGGCCCCATCACCATTGTCGTCTTTGGTGACAGCGTCACTCATGGGGCACTGACCGGTGGCGAGATCAATTACGAGACGGTTTATTGGAATTTGCTAAAGCAAAAAATCAACGCGGTGCGCAATTATGTACCGGTCAATGTAATCAATGCCGGCATCGGCGGAACCACCGCCGCAAAGTCGGTTGCCCGCCTGGATAGCCAGGTGCTCAAGCATGAGCCGGATCTGGTGATCGTTTGCTTTGGGCTCAATGACGTGAACGGTGAGCTGGAGCCTTTTTTAAACGCCTTGCGCGAGATTTTTTCACATATCAAGGCAAGCGGTGCTGACATCATCTATCTTTCGCCCAATATGCTGAACACCTACGTGGCAGAGGATACCGAGGAGAGATGGCTGGAATACGCCGCCAAAACCGCCAAAATGCAAAACGAGGGCAAAATGGATCTGTATATCGAAAGTGCCTGCCGCTTGGCAAGAGAAATGGGCGTTGTCGTTTGCGATTGCTATGCACAGTGGAAGGAATTGAGCAAAACCGAAGACACCACCAAAATGCTTTGCAACCGCATCAATCATCCCACCAAGGAAATGCATCGGTTGTTTGCGGATATGTTGTTTGACGCTGTCTTTGGCAAGGAACTGAGCACCCCCAAAAAGAGCGACAGTACGATGTATAAATAAAGGAGAAAAAAATGAATTTCAAATATTTAACCGAGTATATTGATAACCTCTATGAGCTGGAGGGCATCCCCTCCCGAGATATAATCGTATATCAAAAGGGCAAGGAGATCTACCGCCACAGCGCCGGCTATCAGGATCTTGCCACCGGCGAGCCGATCCGCCGCGACGCCCTTTACTATATGTATTCCGCCTCCAAGCTCTTGACGATGGTGGCCACCATGCAGCTACTGGAACGGGGCAAGATCCTCTTGCAGGAGCCTGTTTCCAAATATCTGCCCGAGTACAGCGCTCCCCGCGTAAAGGTGATGGACGCGCGCGGTACGGCCTCTACCGTGCCTGCCAAGCATACCCTGCGCATCTGGCATCTGCTGACCATGACCTCCGGCATTGCCTACAACACCAAGGCGCCCGAGATCCTTGCCTGTATGGAGGAGCATAACGGCGCCCCCTCTACCGCTGACATCATCAAGGCCTTTGCCGCGAGACCGCTTCATTTCCATCCCGGCGAGCATTGGATGTACGGCTTTTCTCACGATGTCATGGCCCGCGTGATCGAGGTGGTAGCCGGCGAGCCGTTCGGTGATTTTGTGCAGAAAAATATCTTTGACCCCATCGGCATGAAGAACTCCTATTATCATCTGACTGATGATCTGCGCCCCCGTATGGCCATGCAGTACAAATTTGATGCGGAGCAGGGGAAAGCGGTGGAGTACGGCCTGCGCAACGAGCATATCTTTGGCCCCAATTTTGAGAGCGGCGGCGCGGGGTGCATTTCCTGCGTGGATGATTATATTCTGTTCGCCGAAACGCTGACCCACAAAGGTGTGGCCCCGAACGGTAACCGAATCCTCTCTGAGCGCGCCATCGACCTGATGCGCTCCGACTGTCTGGATGAAAAAACACGCCCCGACTTCAACTGGGATGCCTTCCGCGGCTATGGCTACGGCTTTGGCGTGCGCACCTTCATCAGCCCTGCCAAGGGCGGCTCGCTGACCACCCTCGGTGACTTCGGCTGGGGCGGCGCCGCGGGCGCTTATGTGCACGCCGATCCCGAACGTGAAATCTCGATCGTGTATCTTCAGCATATGCTCAACAGTAAAGAGCCCGTGGTTCATCCGCGCCTGCGAAACCTCGTTTACGCGGCGTTGGAATATTGATTTTTTTGCAGAGCCGGTTTTGCGTTAGCAGAGCCGGCTCTGTTATAAAGTCGTTTTTATCCACATTTTTGTCGCTTTTGTGCTATATGATTTTTTCACGATTATGATACCATAAAATCAGAAAAATTTCATAGCACGAAAGGGGAAAAGCAATGAAAAAATTAGTCAGCAAGGCACCAATGCAGACCGAATGGATCGAGGTACCCGAAAAAGAGATCACCGCCGCCAATCAAGTCAAGATCAAGCTAACCTACTGTGGCGTTTGTATGTCCGAGCATTACGATTGGATGACCTCCGAAAAGGAGCGATCCTTCGGTCACGAGCCGGTGGGCGTTGTGACAGAGGTCGGTGCCGATGTGAAAACAGTCAAGGTGGGGGACCGTGTCAGCGGTCTGTTTTCCGGTAGCGCTGAATATGCCGTTGCCGTTGAGGAAAAAGTATTCAAGCTGCCGGACAGCATCTCGGATACCGAGGGCGTATTGGAGCCACTCGCCTGTCTGATGAGCGCCGTGAGTAAGGTACGGATCGGCATGATCGGCGAGCGCGTCGCCGTTGTCGGCTGTGGCTATATGGGCTGTGGCGCTATCGGATTGCTCAAGCTGCGCGGCGCTTATGTGGTGGCGGTTGACATCAACCCTGAGTCAGTCAGGAACGCTCTGCAATATGGCGCTGATGAGGCATATTTGGTTGAGGATCTGCCGGCAAATTATCGTTATGTTCCCGGCGGTGGACTCAATTTTGACGGCGAGCCGGGCGGATTTTCGCTGGTTATGGAATGGGGCGAGACCAACGAATCGCTTGATCTTGCCATTCAGATGACGCGCCAGTGCGGTCAGCTTGCCATCGGTGCCTATCACACCGGCGAAAAGCGCTTGGTGGATGTGCAGCAGCTGAATGTGAAAGCGATTGATTGCCTCAGCACGCATCCGCGCGAAGGGGAGCTCAGCATTGCGGGCTGCAAGAATGCGATCAAACTGATGGAAAGCGGCGCTTGGAACTATAAGCACGTGCCGACCAAGGTCTATCCGCGCTCGATGTTTGACGCGGCGCAAGCGGATCTGCCGAACAAATTCGGCAAATATCTCAAGGCCGTGATCGATATGAGCGGCAAGGAATTTGAACCTTATATTATTGAGTGAAGGAAACGGAAATGAAGATTGCGATCGGTAATGACCACATTGCGGTGGACATGAAAAAGCATATCGTAGAATATCTGGAAAAGAAGGGCTATACCCTTGTGAATTTTGGCACCGACACTACCGAGCGGGTGGATTATCCGCTTTACGGCAAGGCGGTTGCCGAGGCGGTGGCAAGCGGGGAATGCGAGCTTGGCATCCTGATCTGCGGCACCGGTATTGGCATTTCTCTTGCCGCCAATAAGGTCAAGGGCATCCGCGCGGCTGTCTGCTCGGAATCCTATTCCGCGGCACTGACCAGACAGCACAACAACGCGAATATCATCGCTTTTGGCTCCAGAGTAGTCGGCACCGCCACCGCGGAAGCCATCGTTGATGCCTTTTTAGAGGCGAAGTTCGAGGGCGGCCGCCACGCCCCTCGCGTGGATATGATCACCGCCATCGAGGAGGGTAGGCTTTGAGCTATCGGTTGGGTATTGACATCGGTGGTACCAAGATCTGTATTGGCTTGGTGTCGGTAGCGCAGGAGGTCACTCTGCTTGGCTATCGAAAATTGGAAGTCTCGCATATAAGCGACATCGTAGCCGAGATCAAGAACGCGGTAGAGGCTTTGTGCGAAGAATTGCGCTGTTCAAGCCGTGACATCGCATTTTGCGGCGTGGGTATCCCGGGAACGGTCAGCGAGGACGGCAGACGGATTTTAAAGGCACCGAATATTTCTGTTCTTTCGGCCGCTTTCGCCGAACGCCTGGCACAGGCACTTGGCATGCCGGTGACACTGCTGCAAGACTCCCGCGCGGCGGCTTGGGGGGAGTATTGCTGTGGTGCCGGCAGGGGAGCACAGACCCTGATCTGTATCACGCTGGGTACCGGCATTGGCACCGGCATCGTGATCGACGGTCAGCTTTTTCACGGTGCCCTGGGCACGGCCGGTGAATTGGGCCATGTTCCGGCAGTGCCGAACGGGCGCTCCTGCGGCTGCGGCAAGCGCGGATGCGTGGAAAAATACTGCGCCGGCGGCGGTCTGGATATAACCGCGCGGGAGCTGCTTGGCGCGGGAAAAACCGCAAAAGATCTGTTTTGTGCCGCAAAGGAAGGGCATCAACAGGCGCAACATGCCATCCATGAGGCGATCTGTCTGTTGGGAAATACCGTTGTTGCGGCGATCAATCTGCTATCGCCGAACGCGGTACTGTTCAGCGGCGGCATGAGCAATGAGGCCGCACTGATAGAGCCCCTCATCTCCTATATCAAAGAGCATTGCTATACGATAGGTACGCTGCCAATCTTAAAAAAGGCATCGCTTGGGGAATTTGCTCCTCTCATCGGCGCGGCAATGGCAAGCAAATAAGCAACAGGCGCGGATATTTTCCGCGCCTGTTCTCTTTTTTACAATTTTACGGATTTTTTCTGTTATTCAAAAAAATTTTTTACATCTTTTACAAAATTGAGCAAAGCGGTATTTTTTTGCGGAAATATCTTTACAAATCGACTTTTTTTTGGTATACTAATCGATGTGGTAAAATCATCTTACCCCTGTTTGCCAGCTAAACAGTCAAAAAAAGGAGTGGTCTTTTTATGAGCCGTATGATCGGTACTGTATCCCGTGGCGTTCGCGCCCCTATTATTCGCGGTGGAGACGATCTGGTTGAGATTGTAACCAACTGCATTCTTGATGCCGCAAAGGATGGCGGTTACGAGGTTCGCAACCGTGACATCGTCGCAATGACCGAGTCGATCGTTGCCCGCGCACAGGAAAACTATGTGACCATTGATAATATCGCTGAGGATGTTCGCAATAAGCTTGGCGGCGAAACCGTCGGTATTGTTTTCCCAATCCTCTCCCGCAACCGCTTTTCTGTTTGCCTGACCGGTATCGCCAGAGGTGCCAAAAAGGTGGTTATTATGCTGTCCTACCCCTCCGACGAGGTAGGGAACCATCTGGTCAGCTTGGATGCCATTGACGCCGCCGGCATTAACCCCTATAGCGATGTGCTGGATGTCAAGCGTTACCGTGAGTGCTTTGGCTATGAAAAACACACCTTTACCGGCGTTGACTATGTTGAATACTACGAGCAGTTGGTTCGCGCGGAAGGCGCTGAATGTGAGATCATCTTCGCTAACGATCCCCGCGCCATTCTCAAATACACTGACAAGGTACTGTGCTGTGATATTCACACCCGCGCGCGCTCCAAGAGACTCCTCAAGGCCGCAGGCGCCAAAATTGTGTACGGCATGGACGATATTATGTCCGCTCCCATTGACGGCAGCGGCTATAACGAAAAGTACGGTCTGCTTGGCTCCAACAAGGCAACCGACGATAAGGTCAAGCTGTTCCCCCGCGATTGCCAGAGTCTGGTAGAAGCCATTCAGGATCGCATCTTAAAAGAAACCGGTAAGCTGGTCGAGGTTATGGTCTATGGCGACGGTGCCTTTAAGGATCCGGTCGGCAAGATCTGGGAACTGGCCGATCCGGTGGTTTCTCCTGCCTACACCAAGGGCTTGGAGGGAACTCCCAACGAGCTGAAGCTCAAATATTTGGCTGACAACGACTTCGCCAATCTTTCCGGCGAGGAGCTGCGCGCCGCCATCGAGGATAAGATCTCTCACAAGGACACCAAGCAGGAGGGACAGATGGGCACCACCCCCAGACGCCTCACCGATCTGATTGGTTCTCTGTGCGACCTGACCTCCGGCTCGGGTGATAAGGGCACACCTATCATCTATATCCAGGGCTATTTCGATAACTACACCACTGAATAAACAAAAAACAGTCGGCTACCTGTCAGGTAGCCGACTGTTTTTATCATTTCCAATCACCCAAATAGTCTTTATTGGCCTCAAACAGCTCGTTACACATGTTTTCGATCTCCTCCAAAGAAAGCACGGCGGAGCTGAGCGGATCCATCATCACAGCGCGGATCAGCTTTTGCTTGTTTTTCTCCATAATGGCATCCACGGCTAGATTTTCCATCATGGCCGTCTGGTTGACCAGAATGGCGATCTCGTCGGGCAGCTTGCCCACATAGCACTTGCGCAAGCCGTGCTTGGAAGCGTAAACGGGGATCTCCACGCAGGCGTCGGCAGGGAGATTGGGGATGCAGCCGTCATTGATCACGTTGCCGTTGAACTCAATAGGCTTGCCGTCACCAAGGAGGGCATTGAAGATCTCGGCAGCGTACTCATTGCTGCGAGGCGCGTTTTTGTCCAGGGGCGTATCGATCCATTCCTGCATGGTCCTCACAAAGTTTTTCGCCTTATCGGCATAAAGGCCGATGGAATAAAGCTCTTCACCGGGGTTCCAATGGCTGCCCTCGTGATCCGAGCAGTATTTTTTCAGCAGGTCGGGGCGTTTGCGGAACCAGGCGTTGTACTCAGAATTATGCCCGGAGGACTCGGTCACGTAATAACCAAGGCGCAGGAACATTTCGTTGCGCACCCGCTCCTTATCGTAATAGTGCGGGTCGGAGAGTTTCTCGCGCAAAGCAGGGTAAAGATCCTTTCCATTGTGCGAAAGCTCGGTATAAAACGCCTGATGATTGACCCCCGCGCAGGTGTATTTAACCTCGTTATAGGGCACACCAAGCCATCTTGCCAGCATAGCGGCAGTGCCTTGTACCGAGTGACAAAGGCCGGTCACGTTGACCTTAGTATGTAGCTGCATGGCGCGGCAAAGCATGGTCATGGGGTTGGTGTAGTTCAGAAATACGGCATTGGGGCAAAGCTCCTCGATCTCGCGGCAGATCTCTATGAAAAGCGGAATATGACGCGCGGCGCGAAAGATACCCGAAACGCTTCTGGTATCACCGATATTCATGCTGACGCCGTATTTTTGAGGAATCTCCAGATCCCGGCGCCAGACCTCAAGACCACCGTTGAATATAGTGCAGACCACGCCGTCCGCACCTTGTAGCGCCTCACAGCGATCCATGGTGGTCGTGACGGTGGCAGAAACCTCAAACTCACGGATGATCTTTTCGCAGGCACGCTTGGCGTATTCCAGACGGGTGGGATCAATATCCATCAGCGCCAGATGCGCATCCTCAAAGGCCGGAAAGGTCAGCAGATCGCGAACCACATTACGGGTGAAAACGATGCTACCGGCACCGATAAAAGCAAATTTTTTCATGATTGCACCTCCGTATATTGGTGATTTTATGATAGCATCGGTAGAGGTAAAAGTCAATGTCTTATCTTGATATGTTTATGGACAAAATTGCTATTGACTTCTCTTTCGGCAGGTATTATAATGAAAGCTGAAAGAAGAGGGCAAAAAGATGGAAAAGCGAATTTATAACGGTGATCTGTATGACGTGCGCTGCGCACCATCCTATAAATTTTTGGCGGTCGCCTCCTGCGGCATCCACAAGGACAGCCGCTGTATTACGGTGCGTGAAAAGGGGCGCGAGGATTGGCATTTGCTTTATGTGGAAAGCGGCATCATGTATGTGGATTGGCATGGATGCACGGTTACGCTGGAGGCAGGGGATTTTATCATCTATCCGCCGCATGTGCCTCATCGCTATGAACAGAACAACGGCGTTTGCTACTGGACTCACTTTTCGGGTGAGGCTTTGTCGGAGATCATCACAGATGCGGGATTAAGGCGTTTGGGTGTGCAACAGGGCTGCGGCGTAAGGGACGGTGTGATCCGCATATTTGACCGTATGATCTATCACTACACCGTACAGCACAAGCTTCGCGAGCTATCACTGGCTGCCGATCTTGTTGCGTTACTGACCGAGCTCGGAAAATGCGTGATCGGCACTGCAAACAGCGCTGATCGACGCTTACGCAGCGTGATCGTTGATATGCAAAAACGATGCCCACAGGAGCTTGACACCTCAGAATATGCCGCAATGCTGGGAATCAGCGAGGGAAGATTTTTGCATGTATTCAAGGAGGCTGTCGGCGTTTCGCCGGGGATGTATATCATGCAGCTTCGATTGTCGCGCGCCGCCGAGGAGCTGCTGACCTCTGATCGTTCCGTGTCCGACATCGCTTACGAGGTCGGCTTTCGGGATCCGCTGTATTTCAGCAGAAGATTTAAAAAGCAATACGAGGTTTCACCCGAGCATTTTCGCAAAAAGCAGGGAACACTCTCCCTCAAAAAAAGGTTCCCCGGCACCGGTTGCGATTAAGAAAAGCGTCTATCTTTTGATAGACGCTTTTGCTATTCAGGAGTTCTGCCGCAGGATCTCAAATGCCAACACTGTGGCGGCAGAGGCGGCGGAAAGCGAGCCACGGAACACACGACCGTAGTCGATGCGCACGATCTGGTCAGCTCTCTCCAGCATCTCAGCCGAGATGCCGCGCTTTTCGCCGCCGACAACCAGTAACAGCGGCTTTTTGAGATCCGCCTCGTAAAGGCCGACAGAATCCCGGATGCCAGCGCACACAACGCGATAGCCCAATCCTTTCAAGGTTTCAACCGCGGCGTCTGTATCTCCCGCCCAAAGCGGCATGCTTTCCGAAGCGCCGGCAGAGGCCCTTGCCACCACGCCGGCGGCACTCATCCAGTTGCGCTGGCCAAGCAGAATGCCGTCACAGCCGGCAGCGTAAAGGGAACGCAGGGCATAGCCAAAGTTGTAAGGATCCTCAATGCCCTCCAAAAGGCACAAAAAACCGCTTTTCGGCAGATTTTCCGCAGAAGGCGAGGGCAGGGTACGGTCACCGCATAAAGCGATAATACCGCCGTGGGTATTGCCGATACAGATTTCCCGTAACGCGGTGGCGTCGGTGAAGGATAAGGGAATGGACAGCTCTCGACATTTTCGTGTTAAAAAGGCGAGCTCACGCGCCTTTTTTTCTTTCTTTGCTCTGTCAAATTTGATCTCCAGAATCGGGCGATTGTTCACCCCCGTCTCTTTTGCGGCAAGCAGAGCGGAAACCGAAGTCATGCCCTCCATAATATTAGAAGCGACCTGTCGATTTTCTTCTTTTATCATATGTTGTCTACCTTTGTTCTTTTATTGGTGATGGCGGCATAGCATAATAGAGAACAGAAATTCTTCTGTGTCTATTATAACAGATATGTTGAAAAATTTCAACAGAAAAGAGAGAATCATGGTTTATTTCAGTCAACCCAAGCGATGTGAGCTGCTGGGCAACTATATTGTAGAGCAGGGAGCCACGGTGCGAGAAACCGCTCGCTATTTCGGCGTAAGCAAGAGTACAGTACATAAGGACGTGACACAGGAGCTTCAATGGGTCAATCGCAGACTGTATGAGCAGGTCTGTATAGTACTGCAAAAAAATAAGGACGAGCGCCATCTGCGCGGCGGCGAGGCAACACGTAGAAAGTATCATAGTCAAAAAGAGCAAAGCGGGGAAAACCATTTCCTATTCACCAAAAACACCTAAAAATGCCCTCAACGACAACCAATCGCAACAGCAATACCTATCATGATCCATAGACAAGATTATACAAAATACAAGTTTTGTATAGAAAAGGGGAGGAAAATAGGCTGTTTTTGCTGTTTTTTGAGGTTTGATCCAATACCTTTGGTGCTTTGTCATTTTTTCTGCGTCACTGGCCGTTTTTGATGGCGAGATCATCATAAAATCCTTTGGCATAACACAATGCGGTTACTTGCTCCACATTTTCCGTTTGTCACTTGCGCAAAGCAAAGCCGATTCAACGAGGCCTCCTCAATTGAAAAATGCCGTGGATGATCTTGAACCATCCCATTGCCATTCAAAATTTTATTTCTGACGTACTATGTATCTCCTATCATCCTATCGTCGTCGGACATAAAAATTTTAAGCGTCACAAAGAATTCGATTCCGATAAAGTTGACAGGTCAACAAAAAAAGCAAAAAACGGAATAAAGCATTTTGTATAAAAACCAAGCAAAAAACTGTTCATTCCTACAAAAATGTTTGATTTAACAAAAAAGGATTTGCTTTAGGATACCTTGTTGTGTTATACTATATGAGAATGACCCAGTGGTGCTTGGCTGAATCCTTTAAATGGGCCTGTCATCATTTTGTTTGGGGTCAAATTGAATTTTGGAGGTTTTTTAAATGGCAATCAAAATGCGTGTTTTGCATAAAGGTAAAGGTAAGATCCCTGCTTTGGCAACCGCCATTCATCAGGATTTTCAACTGAATGTGAACGCTATCGACACCATTCTGCCCGCTTATCCCTTGAACAACGAGCGTTTGACCATCCTTCTCCTTTCCACCAAAGGTGAGTTTGAAGAAAAAATCACGCGCTTCTTCCGCGAATTTGACAAAGCGCACACCCAAAATGTGGCTTTGGTTATTGACGGTGGCGAAGCCGCCGCGGAAAAGGTCAAAAATCTGTTGACCGCTGCCGGCACCAATGTGATTGACGACGTTCTGTACGTAAAAAACAGCTTCCTTCCCTTCCTGAATGCGCTCAAGGATGAGGAAAAGGCCGCCGCGCTGGCGTGGGCACACCGTATTGTTGACGGTTTGCAGTAAATTTTGATCAAAAAGACCGATTTGATGTTATCAAATCGGTCTTTTCTTGTTTTATAGGTAAAATTTTTATAAAATTGTGCTCCCCTGTTGCTCTTTTCGATATTTTATGTTATACTAAACTATGAATTTATATTTATTATACTGCGAGGTTGCATATGAAATATTTTGTTTTAATTCCGGACGGCATGGCTGACGAGCCGATCGAAGCATTGGGTGGCGTTACCCCCATGCAAAAAGCAAATAAACCCTGTATAGACGCGCTTGCCAAGGATGCTATTGTTGGTACTGTTTCCAATGTTCCCCAAGGGATGGTGCCGGAAAGCGACACCGCAAATCTTGCCATTCTTTCCTACGACCCGAAAGAATTTTCCAAAGGTCGCTCCCCATTGGAGGCGGTCAGCATCGGCATTGAAATGAAGCCGGATGAAACCGCTTACCGCTGCAATGTGGTGACCTTAACCGACAACGGTGAGGATTATGACGATAAGGTGATTTTGGATCACAGCGCGGATGAGATCTCGACCGAGGAGGCAGATGAGCTGATCAAAGCCCTGCAAGCCGAACTGGGCGATGAGATCAAAACATTTTATACCGGCATCAGTTACCGTCATTGCCTGATTTGGAAAAACGGTAACGATCAGTATAATTTCAACCGTCCCCATGACATTCTGGGGCAGCGGATTGGCGCATACCTCCCCAAAAAAGAAGACGGCGGCGCCGAATTTTATGATTTGATGCGCCGCAGCTTTGACATTTTAAATCACCATCCGATCAACGAGGCACGCCGCGCCCGCGGTCTGAAGCCGGCCAACTCCGCTTGGCTTTGGAGCCCCGGCAAAAAGCCGCAGCTTCCCTCTTTTACTGAAAAATGGGGACTGAAGGGTGCCGTGATCTCCGCCGTTGACCTGATCAAGGGTATTGGCCTTTGCGCGGGCATGCACTCGATTGATGTGGAGGGCGCCACCGGCAACTGTCACACCAATTACAAGGGAAAAGCGGATGCCGCCATTGGGGCATTTAAAGACGGTTACGAATATGTTTATGTACATGTAGAAGGTCCTGACGAGTGCGGTCACCGTGCCGAGCTGGAAAATAAGGTCATGGCGGTGGAAAAGATTGATCAATTGATCCTTGCCCCTGTTCTGAACTATCTGCGCGAGAGCGGCGAGGACTTTAAAATTATGATCCTGCCTGACCATCCCACCCCAATCCGATTGCGCACACATACCATTTTGCCGGTTCCTTTTCTGATCTATTCCTCTTTGGAGAAGCATGACGGTGTGAATGAATTTTCTGAGCAAAGCGCCGTTGCCAAAGAAAATTATATAGAAAACGGTTACCGCTTAATGGAACTGCTTACAAAATAATCGCAAGGAGGCTCCCATGACAGATAACAAGGAGCACAACAAGCCTGCAACGCAGGGCGAAAATTCTGTAGCCGCCGCACTGTTAAAATATGTCGAAATGTTCGTATTCGCCGCGGTTGCCGTGATACTGCTTATGACCTTTGCCTTTCGGCTTTGCGTGGTCAGCGGTCCATCCATGCAAAACACCCTGCAAAACGGCGAGCGTTTGATCGTTTCTGACCTGTTCTATACGCCAAAGCAAGGCGACATCATCGTTTTTCACCAGACCAGCGAGACCAACGACCGCTTTAACGAGCCGATCGTGAAGCGTGTGATTGCCACTGGCGGACAGCATGTGCGGATTGATTTTATCAACGAAAAGCTTTATGTTTCGGATGATAACGTGTTCAGCGCGGACGAAGTGATTGATGAGAGCCACTATGCCTATTTCAGTAACGGAATCTGGAAGGAAAAAGGCATGGGGCAGACCAGCTATCAGGTACAGGTGCCAGAAGGACATCTGTTCGTTCTGGGCGACAATCGAAATGTTTCAGCAGACAGCCGTTCTGCCGACGTGGGCATGGTGGATGAGCGCCGTGTGCTTGGAAAAGTACTGTTGCGTGTAACGCCCTTTTCCAAATTCGGAAAGGTAGAATGAGGTAAACGATGCCGACTGATATTATTCAATGGTTTCCCGGTCACATGGCGAAAACACGCCGCTTGATGAAGGAAAACCTAAAAAATGTGGATGTTGTCATTGAGCTTTTGGATGCCCGTATTCCTCAAAGCTCGCGCAATCCGGAAATTGAAAAGCTGACAGAAGGCAAACCCTTGGTTACACTGCTCAATAAAACGATGCTGGCGGATCCGGAAGCTACCGAGCGCTGGATCGCCTATTATAAGAAAAAAGGCAATCTTTGCCTTGCCGTTGACTGTGTTAGCGGCAAAGGGATGGACAAGCTCATGCCCGCAATTCGCGCTCTGCTTGCGGATAAGCTCGAGCGTTACAGCCAGAAAGGCATGACCGGCCGAAAACTTCGCGCGATGGTGGTTGGCATCCCGAACGTGGGCAAATCCTCACTCATCAACCGTCTTTGCGGCAATAAGAAGGCCAAGGTAGAAAACCGCCCCGGTGTCACATTGGCCCCCCAATGGGTCTCTACCCCGATGGGTCTTGATCTCATGGATATGCCAGGTGTGCTTTGGCCCCGCTTTGATGACCGCGAGACCGGCGAAAATCTGGCCATAACCGGCGCCATCAAGGACGATGTGGTAGAAATCGAAGCACTGGCCATTGCCCTTTGTAAAAAACTGCGCTTTCGCTACCCTGCCCTGCTTGCCGCCCGCTATAAGTTTGAACCGGAACAGATCACGGATGTAACCGATGCCGAGTTGTTTGCTTTTATCGGCAAAAAACGCGGCTTTTTGATCAGCGGCGGAGAGATTGACGAGGAGCGCACCGCCAATACCTTACTTGATGAGTTCCGTGCCGCCAAAATCGGGCGTATCACACTGGATGCGCTTCCAAAGGAGGACTGACAATGCTGACCTATGAATTGGAAGAAGCGTTGACGCAGCAAGGCTATTCGCTTGTTTGTGGCGTAGATGAGGCAGGCCGCGGTCCTTTGTGCGGTCCTGTTGCCGCCGCCGCTTGTATTCTGCCCACCGGCCTTGTGCTGGAAGGGCTCAATGACTCGAAGAAGTTGAGCGAGAAAAAGCGTGAGCTTCTGTATGACCAGATCTGTGAAAACGCCATTGCCTATGCAATCGTGCTGGGCAGCGTGGAGGAGATCAATCAAACCGACATCCTTTCCACTACCCTGCACGCCATGCGCCGTGCCATTGATCAACTGGATCCCAAGCCTGATTTTGCCTTGATTGACGGCAACATCAAAAGAGGCTTCACCATCCCGGCAAGGGCGGTGGTGCACGGCGACGCCACTTCCCCCAGCATCGCCGCGGCCTCGATTTTGGCAAAGGTCACCCGTGACCGCCTTTGCGTCGAATTGGATGCCCAATACCCGCAATACGGTATTGCCAAGCACAAGGGATACGGCACCAAGGCGCATATGGATGCCCTGCGAAAATACGGCCCCTGTGAGATTTATCGCACCAAATTTATCCGTTTTTTAGAAAAATGAAGCCGCTTTTAAAAAAAGACATTGGCAGTTTGGGCGAAAAGCTGGCCGCCAAGCATTTGCGCCGGCAGCGATGCAAAATCCTTGCAAGAAATTGCCAATGCGGTAAAAATGAGCTGGATTTGGTCGTGAAAGACGGCGATTATATCGCCTTTGTAGAGGTCAAAACCCTCACCTTTGAGCATGCAAAAGAAAACACGGACCGTCGCCCTTCTATGGCGATAGATATAGGAAAACGCCGCCGCACGGCAGAAGCGATGCGCCATTATTTGCGTGAGCATCCCACAAAGCTATTACCCCGCCTTGACGCGGTTGAGGTCTATTTGGACCGAGAAACGCTAAAGCCCTTTAAGATCCATCATATTCCGGATGCGTTCGGCACCGATGGCTCGATACATTAAAAAAGAATAGTTGACAAGAAGGAGTCTAACAATATGAAATTTCAAAGCACCCGCGATCTTGACGGCGAAAAGCTTTCCGCCGCGCAGATCATCAAACAAGGTCTTGCCGCTGATGGCGGTCTCTTTGTTCCCGAAAGCATTCCCACACTGACCAGTGAGGAAATTGAAGCGCTCCGCAAGGTGGATTACCCCACCAGGGCCGCCAAAATTTTGGGCAAATTCCTGACCGATTACACCGAAGAGGAGTTGCTGGCAGATTGCCGTGCCGCTTATGCAAAGACCTCTTTTGTGGGCGGTGCCGCCCCCCTGGTGGCCCTGGACGAAACCTTGCACAGCCTGGAGCTGTGGCACGGTCCCACCGCCGCTTTTAAGGATATGGCACTGCAAATCATGCCCCGTCTGCTCTCCCGCGCGTTGGTGAAAACCGGCGAGGAGCGCACCGCGCTGATTTTGGTAGCCACCTCCGGCGATACCGGTAAAGCGGCTCTGGAGGGCTATAAAGATATTGACCGTATCAAGATCGCCGTATTCTATCCTGTTGATGGCGTGAGCCGTGTGCAAAAGCTGCAAATGCAGACCCAGACCGGCGATAATGTATATGTCTGCGCGATCAACGGTAACTTTGACGACGCGCAAACCGGTGTCAAGCGCATTTTCTCTGACAAAGGCGCCGCAGATCTGCTCAACGAAAAAGGGTATTTCTTCTCCTCCGCCAACTCGATCAACTGGGGCCGTCTGGCACCCCAGATCGTCTATTATGTATCGGCATACTGCGATCTGTTGAACAAAGGCACGCTCAAAATGGGCGAAAAGATGAATGTAACCGTACCTACCGGCAACTTTGGCAATATTTTTGCCGCTTATCTTGCCAAGCTCATGGGTCTGCCCATCGACCGTTTGGTCTGCGCCTCCAATAAAAACAATATCCTCACCGATTTCCTCAACACCGGCACATACGACCGCAACCGTCAGTTCCATCTCACCATGTCCCCCTCGATGGATATTCTGATCTCCAGCAATCTGGAGCGTCTGATCTATTTCACCGCGGGTGCCGAGCGAACCGCTCAGTATATGAAGTCGCTCAGCGAAACCGGCGCTTATACCGTGGATCCTGATGTGAAGCAAGCGATTGACGCCTCTTTTTGCGGCTTCTTCGCGGACGAAGAGACTACCGCCAAAACCATTCGCGCGTTTATGGAGCGCTACCATTATTTGGCTGATACCCATACCGCCGTGGCACTTTCCGCCGCTGAGCAGTATATAGAAAAAACCGGTGACCGCAAGCCAATGGTGGTTGCGTCTACCGCCAGTCCCTATAAATTCGCCAGCGACGTTTACACCTCGCTTTATGACAAGGCGCCCGCCGATCCTCTGGCCGCTTTGGATGCGCTTTCTGCCAAAACCGCTACCGAAATCCCCTATCCGCTCCGTGGCATTGGTGAGCGAAAGGTACGCTTTACCGATGTGGTTCCCGCTGCCGATATGTGGGAAGCGGTCAAGAAATATTTGGGCTAACAAAAAAGCAATGCGGGGCAAAAAACGCCCCGCATTGCAAGAAAAGACAAAATCAGTCCTTTTTTGGCTTAAAAGTGGCACATACTGTGTCAGTGCTCGAAGTGGCAAAGCTGGGGCCGACCGCGATCTTATCCGCGGTACAATAGCAATCGCCCTGATGATACTGGCAGTTCTTGACATCACAGGTGATGCCGCCGTTTACATTTTCACAGCAATCATTTTTCTTGTATTCCATTACGATTTCATCTCCTTTCCCGGGATGTTATCAGTATGCCCTGCCCGGGGCTTTTTCATACCATGAAGAAAGGAGTCGAAATGTCACTTTTTGTTATTGCCGATCCGCATCTTTCCTGCGGCACAGATCACCCCATGGACATATTCGGTTCCAGATGGCAAGGCTATACAGAAAAGCTGTGTAAACATTGGCGCGCCATCGTACAGCCGCAAGATACCGTCATCCTGCCGGGTGATATTTCCTGGGCGATGCATTTGGAGCAGGCCAGAGAAGATTTTTCTCTTTTAGAGGCTTTGCCCGGCATCAAATATCTTGGCAAGGGCAATCATGATTTTTGGTGGGAAACCGCCGCCAAAATGCGGCGTTTTTTTGAAGCGAACAGCTTCTCCTCATTACGGTTGCTCTACAATAACGCCTATGTAGTCGAAAATTATATTATTTGCGGCACCAGAGGCTGGTTTGTGGAGGAAGGACAGCAACTGACGGTTGGCGATGTCGATTACGCGAAAATCGTAAATCGTGAGGTGCAACGGTTAAAAATCAGTCTGGATGCCGCCGTGGGACTGCGCGAGGGGGATCACAAGGACAAGGAAATTCTGGTCTTTCTCCATTTTCCTCCTATCTGGAACGGCTTTGAATGCAAGGAAATTCTGGAGCTGCTGGAGGCATATGGCATTCGGCGCTGCTATCACGGTCACATACACGGCGTTTATCATACGCCAGCCGTGCGTTACGTGGGCGATCTCGCGTTGACGATGATCTCGTCTGATTTCCTGGATTTTGTTCCCTTGCGTATTATTTAGTCATTTATAATCATTTATTTTGTAGAAAACACTTGACAAATCATGGTAAAACAAGTAAAATATACGATGTATGAAATTTTCAATCTTTGGAGGATGAAAAAATGAAATTGGTCAAAGCTGAAAAAATCGAGGCAAGCAAATACGAGCTGCACATCTCGGTTGACACGGCGACTTTTGAAGCTGCTGTAAATAAGGCGTTTCAAAAGGAAGGTAAGAAAATGAGCATTCCCGGCTTCCGTAAGGGTAAGGCTCCCCGCAGCATTATCGAAAAGATGTACGGTAAGGGTGTGTTCTATGAAACCGCCATCAACGACCTCATCCCCGATGCTTACTCTATGGCGCTGGAGGAATCTAAGATCAACCCTGTCGCTCAACCTGAGTTTGACATCGTTTCTCTCGATGACAACGGTCTTGTTCTCTCCGCTAAGGTCTTTGTAAAGCCTGACGTTGAAATCACCGATTATCTGGGTCTGAACGTAACCCGTACCGTTACTCCCGTTACCGATGAGGAGGTCGACCGCGAGATCGAGACGGTTCGCGAGCGCAATTCCCGTGAAACCGAGGTTCTTGGCCGTGGCGCGGAGATGGGTGACACCGCGGTGATCGACTATGAGGGCTTCTGTGACGGTAAGGCTTTTGACGGCGGAAAGGGTGAGGATTACGCCCTGAAGCTTGGTTCTAACACCTTTATCCCCGGCTTTGAGGAGCAGGTTGTTGGCAAAAAGATCGACGAGGCATTTGACGTAAACGTCACCTTCCCCACCGAGTATCATGCCAAAGAGCTTGCCGGCAAGCCCGCCGTATTCAAATGCAAGCTGCATGCGCTCACCCGTACCGAGCTCCCTGAGCTGGATGATGAATTCGCAAAGGATGTTTCGGAATTTGACACCTTTGCTGAATACAAGGCCGATATGAAGGCAAAGATTGAGAAGAGACATACCGACAGCGCCAATAGCGCCGCTGACGAGAAGCTGGTTGACGCTCTGATCGAGAAGCTGAACGCGGAGATCCCTGCCCCCATGTTTGACACCGAGGCAGAAAACTTCCTGCGCGACTATGATATGAGACTCCGTCAGTCCGGTCTGGATCTGAACACCTATATCAAGTATACTGGCATGACCCTTGACGGTCTGCGTGAGCAGTTCCGTCCTCAAGCAGAGCGCCAGGTCAAGGCTCGCCTTGCTTTGGAAAAGATTGCAGAGCTCGAGAAGCTGGAGGCCAGCGAAGAGGATATCAACGCTGAATACCAGCGCATTGCCGACGCCTACAATATGCCCGTTGATCAGGTTAAGGAAAGTCTGCCTACCGACGCCATTTCTGACGACATGCGTGTAAAGAAGGCTATGGATCTGGTACGTGAGAAGGCTGTTATTACCGACGAGGCACCCGCTACCGAAAAAAAGCCTGCCGCAAAGAAAACCACCACTAAAAAGACCACCACCAAGCAGACAACCGCGGAAGGCGAGACCGTGAAGAAGACTCCCGCAAAGAAGACGACTTCCACTACCGCGAAGAAGACCACCTCTACCGCCAAGAAAACAACCGCTACCAAAAAGGCAGCAGAAACCGATAAGGCTGAATAATTGTATGCTTTGAGTAGCCGCGGCATTTTGTCGCGGCTACTATCATCCTATTTTATATCAAAAATCATCGAATCACGGAGGTTTGAAAAAAATTATGATGGATTTTTACCGTAACAACGCATTGGTCCCTATGGTCGTGGAGCAAACCGGTCACGGCGAACGTTCCTTTGACATTTTTTCCCGTCTGCTCAATGACCGCATCGTATTTCTTTCGGATGAAGTGAACGACACCACTGCCTCGCTTGTTGTGGCGCAGATGCTGTTCCTGGAAGCGCAGGATCCCGACAAAGATATTTCCTTTTATATCAACAGCCCCGGCGGTTCTGTAACCGCGGGCATGGCCATCTACGATACCATGAACTACATCAAGTGCGATGTTTCTACCATTTGTATCGGCATGGCCGCTTCTATGGGCGCTTTCCTGCTCTCTTCCGGCACCAAGGGCAAGCGTCTGGCGCTCCCCAACAGTGAAATTATGATCCACCAGCCTCTCGGCGGCGCAAGAGGCCAGGCATCGGATATTAAAATCCAGGCAGATCTGATTTTGCGCACCCGCGACACCTTGAACCGCATTCTTTCGGAAAATACCGGCAAAAGCATTGAAGAGATTGCCCGTGACACCGACAGAGACAACTTTATGACCGCCGAACAGGCTTTGGCTTACGGTCTGGTCGATAAGGTACTTGCAAAACGCAACTAATCAAAGAGGTTATTATGTCGAATAACACCACCAATAAGGGCGGTCGCACCTCCCGCTACTGTTCCTTTTGCGGCAGAAATGAAAATCAAGCCAATTTTCTCATTCCCTCACCCACCGGCATTTATATTTGCGATTACTGCGTAGATGCCTGTGCCGAGCTGATCAGCGAAACCGAAGAACAAATGCCAACGCAAGGCGGCTTCACCCTGGATACGCTTCCCCGCCCGATGCAAATCAAGGCGTCGCTGGATGAATATGTAATCGGCCAGGACGATGCAAAGATCGCCCTTTCGGTAGCGGTTTACAATCACTATAAGCGTGTTCTTTACGCAGAGCAGCATACCGTAAAAAGCAAGCACGGCAAAAAAGCCGTAAGCAGCGATGATGACGGGATCGAACTGCAAAAAAGCAATGTGCTTTTCCTGGGGCCCACCGGTGTTGGAAAAACCTATTTGGCGCAAACACTTGCCAAAACCCTGCGTGTTCCTTTTGCCATCGCAGACGCGACTACGCTCACAGAAGCGGGCTATGTAGGCGAAGATGTAGAGAATATTCTGTTACGCCTTATTCAAGCGGCGGATTTTGATATTACCCTTGCGGAACGGGGGATCATTTATATCGATGAAATCGACAAGATCGCCCGCAAGAGTGAAAATCGCTCTATCACCCGTGATGTTTCCGGTGAGGGTGTACAGCAGGCGCTTTTAAAAATTTTGGAGGGTACCGTTGCCAACGTACCCCCGCAAGGCGGCCGCAAGCACCCCAATCAAGAGTTCATTCAGATCAATACGAAGAACATTCTTTTCATCTGCGGCGGCGCCTTCGAGGGCTTGGATAAGGTCATCGAAAAGCGCAAGGGCAATAACGCTGTTGGCTTTGGCAGTGAAATCATGAAAAAGGCGGAAAAGAAGGAGATCGGCATCTACAAGGACGTTCTTCCTCACGATATAGTCAAATACGGCCTGATTCCCGAGCTGGTAGGACGTATTCCGGTGATCGTTTCGCTGAGTGATTTGGATAAGGAAGCATTGGTACGCATCATCCGCGAACCCAAAAATTCTCTTGTCCGCCAGTATCAAAAGCTCTTTGAAATGGATGGCGTTCGTCTGACCTTTGGTGAAGGCTCTATGGAGGCCATTGCGGAGTTGGCTCTGGAGCGTAGCACCGGTGCGAGAGGCCTGCGCGCCATCATGGAAAATCTCATGCAGGAAACCATGTATGAGATCCCCACCCGCAAGGATGTGGCAGAGGTCGTTATTACCGCCGCTTCTGTCAAGGGGCAGGAAAAACCCAACTATGTTTTGTTGCGTGATACCGCTCCGGTAGCACAGATCAAGCAGGAGGCTTAAAGGGGCCGAGTCATTAGCGCCGAACAGAAAACACACGAAAAAGCATATCATGAAGCCGCTTTGCCATCAAAAAAGTGATGGCAAAGCGGCTTTTCAGTAGAAATTCTATCGAATTTGATTTTTATATGTGTTTTTTGTTGCGCTCTCGGCACTCGACGTACCGTTGTACGCCTGTGGTGCCGAGATCACAACTTCCGCGTCGAAGGTCTCAGCCCCTTTTGTATCCAAGCCAGGCACATAAGGTTAATTTTGTGGTTGCCGAAACTTTTGAGCATATCTTATTGCTTTTCCTTCTTCTTTATGATATAATATTTAGGTACATATTTTCCTCTCAAGCACGCATATAGTGAAAACGGGAGGTGAAAATATGAAAGACAAACGAGAGCCCACAAATAGCGAAAATGTGACTTCTCGCCTATTCCTGCGATTTTTTCTTGCCTATATCGCGGCATGTCCGATTGCTTGGCTGTTAGCGGCCAAAGGGATCACCGATGTGTCAACCGAAACGGTGGGACAGGTTGAATTTTTCTTTATACCACTCGCCTTGCTTGGCGCCATTTTGATACTGTCTAAGCCCTATTTACTCCTGCTCTCTTTTTTCAAGGGTTTTTTTGACGCGGTGCTTTTATTTCGTGTAACACAATGGACAAAAGCGGGGTTGGTTGGCCTTTTATCCTGGAACGCCTGCTTTTGCCTGATCGTCTTTTCCCTGTTGCTTTTTGCCCTGGCATCGGCAAGAGCGCAGTTTTTCTCGTTTGCCAATCAGGAACGGGACTTGAAATTACTGCGTTCCGGCGGCTTTTGGCTCTATCTTTTTGAGGCGCTCTTTTTTCTGGCGTTAGCCTTTTCGCTGTATGAGCTATGGCCCCGACTGTTTGGCAATATCGGCATTCTTCCTACGCCATTCCAATAACCCCGAAAGGAAAAAATATGGAAAACGAAAAAAAACGGAAGTTATTCTCTTTTAGCAAAACCGAAAAACCGGATCTTGGACCGGAGGATACCACACCAACGCTAAAATTTTTCTTCAAGCTGTTGTGGCGAAAAATCGGCAAGCTGATGACGCTGAATATTATGATGATGCCGCAGTATCTCTTACTGATCATTGCCGCGTTGATCTTCTTTTTGGGTAATAACAAAGTCGCAACCACAGAATATGCCCTGTACGCGCCTTTGCTTGGCATCAGCATTGCGGGTGGCTCGCCTACAGCCAATTTGCTGCTGGGCATTTTTTCCCGTCAATTGGATATGCCCTTTCTCACCCCCGGCCGTACCGTGGTGATCGTTATATTGATTGCGCTCACCGTTGTGACATGGGGATGGCAAAATGTCGGCGCCGCGTATAACCTGCGCAGCTTGATCCGCGGAGATTCCTGTTTTTTGCTGTCGGATTATTTTTATGCTATCCGCCGCAATTTAAAACAAGGCTTTTTCTTTGGCTTGCTGGATGCCATTGTTCTGATCGTGTTGGGCGTTGATTTGTTCTATTTCAACGCGCTTTCCGGCCAAGGATTCTTTTTGGGCTTCATGTTTATCATGATCATTGCCATCGCGTTGATCTATATGGTCATGCGCTTCTACATTTATTACATGATGATCACCTTTGAGCTGTCCATCAAAAAGCTGCTCAAGAACGCGCTGATCTTTGTCACCTTGGGCATCAAACGCAATCTGATGGCGCTTTTGGGCATTGCTTTGGTGGTCGGATTGAATATTGTTTTTGTGATACTGGGCCTGCAAGTGGGCTTCACCCTGCCGCTCATCCTCCCCGTTTTCTATCTCCCCGCGCTGTCGGCCTTTATGGCAGGCTACGCGGCCTGGCCTATCATCCAACGGTATATGATCGACCCCTATGTGGATCACACCCAGTCGGACACGTTTGAAACAGAGCCGGAAGCGGTCAGTGACCTTGAGCAAACCGCAGAGGAGGAAGCTACGCTCCCTCCCCCAACAGCTGACTAACCGTTACAAATTCAAAGCCCAACTCACGAAGCATTGGTATGATCTGCCGCAACGCTTCGGGGGTTGGGCTATTTTTACCAATAAAATCGTGCATGAGAATAATCGACCCGTTTTGGGTGTTCTGTTTGACGTTGCGGCAGATTTCCTCAATCGGTGTGTGCGCCCAATCACGTGTATCTACGCTCCACATCACAATTTTCATATTTAAATCTCCGCAAATCTCTTTGACATCACAGTTACAAACGCCTTCCGGTGGGCGAAAATAGCGGGGACACACACCCGAGATGCGCTGGATGGTATCGTTACATGTTCGAATATCCTTCTCTAACGCGTCGGCGCTCATTTTTCCCACATGGTTATGGTTAAAGGTATGATTGTTCAACTCATGCCCTTCTTCCACAATCTGTTTGATCAAAGCGGGATACGCCTCTACATTGGTACCAACGGCAAAAAAAGTAGCCGCTACATTGTTTTCTTTTAGAATCTTTAAAATTTGCGGCGTGTATTTGGGATGTGGACCGTCATCAAAGGTCAACGCCACCCGTAGCTGTTCGGTTTTGGCGGCGGAACGGTAAATAACCTCCGCTTCTGCGCCCACTGGCATGCCAGCCCCCCAAAGCACCGCCAAGACCAGACCGAAAAGAATCAGCCGCCGCATAATGCATCAAGTGTACCAAAGCGGTACCCTTCCGCTTTCAATGTCGAAATCACTTGCGGTAAAATAGCGGCATTGGTGGCAGAGGTGGGGTGCAACAGTAAGACTGCCCCGTTGTGGATATTGTCGAGTATAAGACGGATGGCGGTATCCGGCGCCATCTGACGCCCGTTGTCCCAATCGGCATAGGCGAAGCTCCAAAAGACGGTTTTGTAACCAATTTCTTGCACATGCTCTAACATCTCCCTTGAAAAGCTGCCCTCCGGCGGTCTGAAATAGGGGGCGGTAACGATCCCGTTTTCCTGACAGACCTTTTCCAGCTCGGTTAGCTCCGCTTTGATTTTTTCAGCGCTCGCAAAAGCCAGATTGGGATGGTTCGCGGTATGGTTGCAAACCAAGTGTCCCTCGGCATTCATACGCCGCAAAAGATCGGTATTGGCAGTAACAACATGCTTTAATACAAAGAAGGCGCCGGGTGTTTGCGTTTCTTTTAGCGTGCCTAAAATTTTTTCCACATTGCCATTCTCATATCCCACGTCAAAGGTAAGATAAACCACCTTATCTTCATTTCCCTCGTGATGCGTGTGGTCGATATAATATCCACCACAGTCCTCTACAAACCTAAGTTCCGGGGCGGCGATCGCCTGTCGATGGGCTTTTTGCCGTACACAATACCAGTGCAATTCCTTGCTCTGCGCCCGGACAGTCAGCGGTAAAACAAGCAAAACCAGCAGCGTCAAAAAAGCGCTTTTACAAAATCGTTTCAACGCGATCAACTCCTTTCAAAATTAGTTTTTCGACCTCACGGCATTTCAAACAAGGCAATTTTTATATAAAAAAATCACGGTTGGCTTTCTGCCCCTACGGGCAAAAGCCAACCGTGAGTCTTTTTCGTTTTATCGTTTTAAGCGCCACCCAACGCGACAACACCAATCAAACCTGCTGCCATACCGGCACAACCGATCCAATTCAGCACAGACAGCTTTTCCTTGAGAAAAATAAAGGAGCACAGCACGCTGAAAAGCAACACACCCGCGTTATCAATGGTAAACAGAACCGTTGTGTTCATACCGCTGTTGATCAACAGGGTCAAAACAATAATGGCAGAAGCGGTTGCCAAGGAACACAGCAAAAGGAACAGCCCGGATTTTTTTGATTGCTTAAAGTCTGCAATAAACTGTTTTTTGCGTTGTACCAAGCCCAACACAAGGTTTAGCAACGCAGAAGTGGCAAAGGTGCAAATGATCATTTCGTTTTTGGAATTTACAGTAACCGCATAAGCCGCCTGATGTGCCAGCAAGGCCCCGTAAAGACCGTTGCAGACGAACAGCAGCAGGCAGAATACCCAAAACTGCCTATTGCCGGAAAACATGCTTTCCCCTTCCTTTTTGCTGACCAAAAAGATAGAAAGAATAATCAGCGCCACAAAAGGCCAGCCCCAAGGCATCAATCCTTTGCCGTAAGCGTAAGAAATGAAAGCAGGCAACAAAATACCGCCGGAAAGCATCATTGACATTTGAACCGAATACGGCCCTTTGCGAGATGCCTGAATCATCGAAAAATTATAAGTAGCCAAGATGATACCGTTGACTGTACCCATAACAATGATCTGCCAGTTCCAATGAAACGGCAGGGTAAAAAGCGCGAAGGCCAACGCGGCCAGCGCAGTCACCAATCCGCTGACCACCGAAAAAACCGGAGATGCGGCATCGGGATCACCCGGATAATGCGCTGTATAGACCTTGCAGAAAAAAGATTGACCGGTATAAATCAGGATCAGAACCGCAATCATCACACATTCAAAAATACCCATCACAAAAAATTCCCCTTCATATGTACAGTACTGTAGCATGAGATCAAATAAAACATAAAAGTGCTTTATTCTTCTGAACCGAATTCCTCCATATGCGCGATGACATATGCGGTCATTTGTTCCTCAAAATAGCGGCGATTTTTGCGGAAGAATACAGGGATACGCGCGGATCCCTTTGGCGCGCTCCGCTTCAATTCGTAAAAGAAATCGGCAAATGCGTCAGCGTTTGCCTCACACAAGGCGCCACAAAGATACCCCATCGCCTTTTCGCTTGTATCATTAAATTGGGTCAGGATCTCGCTATCTTCTTTTTGTGAAAGCTCCCAAAGAAGGCGAAAGGCAACCAACGGACGAAAAACCTTTTCCTGCTCCAGCTTAACGCGCAATTCCCACGGCACTTCCAAAAACAGATCAGGGAGTTTAGTGATGTAATCACCCAAATAACTGTCAATGCCCTCCAGCACATCTTCAAAAGACATTTTCTCTTCTTGCGCTTCATCGTTTTTATCTTGCTGCCGCGCAAGAGCGGGGGCGACATCCTCATATTCCATTTTTTCTTTGTGACCCAAATACAGGATCACACCGCCCCCGGCCAGCAGAAGGGCGGAAAGAATATACAGGATCACCCCCAATGCCACCGATTTGCTGGCAGCAGCCGGAATGATCAAGATGATTGCCACAATCGCACAGGCGGTTGCCAAATGCATGGCGTGATCAACAAAGAACTTGTTTTGCTTCAAAATGCGACCTCCGTTTATATTTTCTTTAGTTTTGCATAGGTTGCCATTAACTTTTTTGTCCCCTTGGTATCAAAAGCAATCTCGTAAAGTGTATCGGCGGCAACCTTTGTCACCGTCAGGACCGTACCGTCGCCAAAGGTCATATGCCGCACTCTGGCACCTGGCTCAAAACGCTCAACAGGCGCTTTGGGTGCCACCGTTCGCCCTACGGTAATCTGATCTCTGGCCGCAATTTGTCTGGCGCTTTCCGGACGATGATAAGCAGTACTGCCATAGGCAACATGAGGATTTTGCTCTTTTGGCTGTTCAACCAACCCTTCCGGAATTTCAGAAAGAAAACGGGAAGCAGGATTATAACCGGTACGGCCGTAAAGCAACCGGGATTTCGCATGCAAAATGTACAACTCGTCTTTGGCGCGGGTGATGGCAACATAGGCAAGACGGCGCTCCTCTTCGATCTCCTCGGGACCTGCCATGATGGTTTGCAGCCCGGGGAAAATCCCCTCCTCAAAGCCGGGGAGAAAAACGCGCGAGAACTCCAACCCTTTGGCACTGTGAATGGTCATCAAAACCACCGCGTCAGCCGTGTCATCGTACCGATCCACATCGGCCACCAACGCGGTTTCCTGTAAAAACTCAGTCAAGGATGGCGTTTCTACGCTCTCCATATATTCCTTCACATTGGAAATAAATTCTTCCAAGTTATCCAAACGGTCCGCTTCCTCTTCCCCCATATCACGGATCATCTGACGGTATCCGGTGCGATCCATCACCTGATCCACAAAGACATCCAACGGCATGGTGGGCGCCAGCTCGGTGAGTTCGTTGATCAGTCCGGCAAATTGCATCAGGGTTGCGGCAGCGCGGGAAAGCGCTAAGTATTGGTCAGCCTTTTCCATGATCTCAAACATCGAAACGCCTTCGCTTGCGGCAATTTCCTCTACCGCGGCAAGTGTGCGATCGCCCAACTTGCGTTTGGGCTCATTGACAATAC
This sequence comes from Oscillospiraceae bacterium, assembly GCA_015065215.1. Classification (GTDB taxonomy): domain Bacteria; phylum Bacillota; class Clostridia; order Oscillospirales; family CAG-272; genus Firm-07. The sequence continues at coordinate 81,980 of SVQT01000001.1, forward strand.
GCAGCAAGCGCTCTTTATCGCTATGATTTTCAATCAATTGTAAATAAGCGACAACATCCTTGATTTCTTTGCGATCCGCAAATCGAATACCACCCAGCATACGGTACGGCATCGCGCTACGGGCAAAAACGCTTTCCAAAGCGTTGGATTGGGCATTGGCACGAAACAAAACGGCAAAATCCCTGTATTGGGCTTTTCCTGCCGCCACACTCCGCTGAATGATGTCCACAATCTCTCTCGCTTCCGCATTCTGATGCTCCGGGTTCAGTACCCGAATTTTGCTTCCCTCCCCACGGTTGGTAAACAAGGTCTTGCGCATCGCGTCGTCTTTGGTATTGTGTGAGATCACTGCGTTGGCGGCATCCAAAATCCGTTGCGTGGAACGATAATTCTGCTCCAAACGGATCAGGGTTGCCGGATGGAACACTTTGGTAAACTCCAAAATATTTTCAATGGTAGCACCACGGAATTTATAAATACTTTGGTCGTCATCACCCACCACCATCAAATTGCGATGGCCGCCTGAAAGCAGCTCGGTCAAGCGGAATTGGGCATGGTTGGTATCCTGGTACTCGTCAACCGATACATAACGAAATTGATTTTGATAGGAACGGCAAATTTCCTCGTTGTCACGCAGAAGATCTACAGTGCGCACAATAATGTCGTCAAAATCCAGCGCATTGGAGTCTGCCAAACGCTTTTGATAGCCAAAATAGACCTTCTCGACCAATTTGAGCTTGTATTCGTTCCCCATTTCCAGCAGAAAGCTTTCCGGTTTGATCAATCGGTCTTTCGCGCGGCTGATATAGCTCAGGGCGGTTTTGACCGGTAACACCTTCTCGTCAATATTTAAAGAGGAAAGCACCGCCTTCATCGCCTTTTTTGAGTCGTCGGTATCATAAACGGTAAATCCGGGGGCAAGCCCAGCCTCGGCGGCATAACGACGCAAAATACGCATGCAAATCGAATGAAAGGTACCTGCCCAGATGGTACTTGGCAGATCAGGATCCTCCGGGAAGGCGGCGGCAAGGCGTGACTTGATCTCGTTTGCCGCCTTGTTGGTGAAGGTAATGGCCAACACCTGCCAAGGGTGCGCAGGGCGGTTGGAAAAACCGCACAGCAGGCGCTCCAGCTCCTCCTGTTTCATGGGGGTACGCAGGGCAAGCTCTAAAGAATTCACCAAATCCTCGCTAACGAAATCCGGCAAAAAATCACTATGATAAGCGTTGCCAAATCGGATGATATAGGCGATACGGCGAACCAGCACCGTTGTCTTGCCACTGCCGGCACCCGCCAGAATCAGCAAGGGATCTTGAACATGATAAACCGCCTGACGCTGTTGATCGTTGAGCGCACCGTAGTAGCGATCAAACAATGCCCGTTTGGCGGCAAGATAACGTTTTTTTAAATCCTGCATAATCAACCTCACATTTTCTTTCACTACCATTATACTATAATTCGCCATAAAAATCAACGGGCAGAAAAGAAAAAGGAGACGGAAAAAATCCGTCTCCCTCAAAGTCAAAAAATCAGTACTGCTTGTTCTCGCTGCGGTTCTGATTTTGTTGATTTTGGCTCTTGTTTTGATTTTGGTTCTGGCTCTGATTCTGATTCTGGCTCTGATTCTGATTCTGGTTCTGGTTCTTGTTCTGGCTCTGGTTCTGATTCTGGTTTTGGCTTTGATACTGGTTCTGGTTTTGGTTTTGGTTACGATTATCCATCTTTCCGCACTCCTTGATTTTTTGTAGCCTCGCTACGCCATTAGTATGGAGCAAGAAAAGAAAAACTATGCATCAAAGCGAAATCTGTTTTGGATCTCACGGTAAATGCCGAGCAGTAAAGAACCAAACAAAACAGCAAATATCACAGCGGCGCAAAAATCAAAAACCCAGGTAAATTCCAGCAAATGATAGATGCCCTTGCCCGGCATTGTCTTTATATAATCAAACAAAAAGGAAAATAACGCGCTAACAAAACCAAAAACAAAGCATCTGATCAGCTTTCCGTCAAATTCCGCGCGCAAGCGTCGCAGATGGCGGGTTTCAAAATGCGCTTGGTGTTGTTCATCAGGAGCCATGTGATCGACAGGCAAACGGTCTTCTTCTGTTAAGTATCTTCGCTTTTCTGGCATCTCGAGCGCCTCATCCTCGGTCAAGGTTTCGGCATGATGAGAGCGATACCCCGCCCATTCCCAAATAACAGCGCGCAGCAAGAAAAGAAGCAGCGTTAGTAAAACAGTAAACACAAGGAATTCCCCAAGAGAGGTGATCCACATCAAAGAATAGGCTTGATTTGCCGTTTCGCTTCTGGAAATAGCGTCAGCGCTGTATTGACTGACAAATTGATAGGCAAAATGGCTGGAAATGCCTGAGATCGCCCCATAAATCACCGCTGCAATGGCAGCGGCGATTTTTATTTTTTTGTCGGTTGCGGGAATGAGAATGCCCACCAGCAACAGTAGCCCCGCCAATATGTCTGGAAATACATTGCGAAAATCCAAATAAAAATCCACCAATAAAATAGCGCCCGTGAGTAAAAACAGAAATGCTACGGCATGTCTGCGCTCAACCGCGAATCCGGGATGCGCCTGTCGATACGCCAAATAACGTTCTCCAAGCTCTTGGTGCATCGCCTTTGCCCCACGGAAATGTAAATAATACCAAAGCAAAAAGCCGCCTGCCACAATCAGGCTTGCTATGCCCACCAGCAAAAAGGAAACCGAACGCAAAAGCGTGATATATTCATACATACGGTTCCAACCGGTGTTGTTAAACGAATTGGTCGAGGTGGCAAGTGCCGCAAACTCGGGTAAAAGACCAAGAATTTCCCGCAGGAACAAAAAAGCGATCATCACTTTTTTCAACGTATCGGTCCTTGAGGCGCCGCCAAGCTCACTGCTGTAAAGCTCGGTACAGTCACAAGCGCTTGCCAGCGCATAAAAGGATTCAAAAAGCAAACGAATGGCAGGAATGGCAAAGCACAGTTCCAAGATGGTTGCCGCAAACGTCACGATCAACAAAACCGTGGGCTGATCAGCGGCGCTCCCCATGCCAAATACCAATAGCAAAGCAAGATTTTTACAAGCATCCACTACCGCCAGCTTTGAAAACGCGATTTTCGACTCTCGGATGCCGGGATGCACCAAGGCGGCCCGGGAAAGCCCCAGACAAATCAAAAGGCAACCGATAAAATCCGGCAATATATCCACAGCCGCAAATGACGGATTGCAAAAGAAAGCAAGGCCCAGAAAAACAGTACCGAATGTGATGGGACGTGCTTTGGTCATGATGCATCATCCCCTTTCTTTCTTTTTTTCAACGCGGGGTCCGGTGTTCTGACATCTTCATCCTCAGGGGCAATCTTGCGATAGCATTGGAAAAATAGCCACATATTCAGGAAAAGGAATAAAATCTTTAGCAACAAAACGGGGATAGCGAAATAAGCCGGATTGGCGGCAATCTGCGGAATTGGCAGCCGAGAAATGGCGTCGATCACAGCATAAAGCGCCATCATAATCAGGTTGCGCCAGGCACCGCTTTGTAAAACAAGAAAACGAAGCTCCCCGGCAAGTCCCGCAACGCTGTAGAGCAAAAAGAAGTGGAAACACAGCGAAAACAGGAAATATCCCAATTCAAAAATACCATACGTTACACCTTCAAAGAGTGCCCACTGTACGCCGCACCATTGCATGATGGCAAAAACGGTAAAATACACCGCAAACGGCAAGGCGCCAAAAGAGATATAAAAGCTATGGCGAAAACGGGTATGATAGGGGGCCAGGCGCCATAGCGCATAGATCATGATCGGATAGCCGACAAGCATGGAAAAGGAAAGCGTAGAATACAGCGACATAATATTGGCAAAAAAATAGCCAATCAATAGCAATCCAAAGCCCATATGCTCTCTCCTTTCCTTTTCATCAAAATCACTTTCTTTTAGTTGCTTCCGCCATTTGCGGGGGCACCGCAGCATTTTTTGTATTTTTTGCCGCTGCCACAGGGGCACAGATCGTTTCTGCCCACCTTTTCCGCTTTTCGAACAATAATCGTGGTCTTTTTCTGCTGACCGGCTTCACCGGCAAGACCCTCTTTTAAGGGCTTGGCCACCTGCACACGCTGAGCGGTTTGGGTGCGGGGGACGGCGGAAAGCAAAACACGCACCGTCTCAGAGCGAATCTCGGCTACCATTTCCTCAAATATTTCAGAGCCCTGCAAGCGGTATTCATTCACAGGATCACGTTGCGCGTATGCCTGAAGACCAATACTGCCCTTCAGATCATCCATAATGTCAATATGCTCCATCCAATGACGGTCAACCGTCTGTAACAGAATAGAACGCTCCACCTCACGGAAGACATCCGCGCCAAACAATTCTTCTTTGCTATCATAAATGGCAAGTGCCTTGTCAAAGATGAAGGCCACAAGATCCTTGCTCTTCCACTTTTCCTCGGCAATTTGTTCAGGATCCAGATCGCCACTGTGCAGTAGATAGCCACTGTAGTATTTTTCCAAGCCCTCTAAATTCCAAAGATGAAAATCCTCGTCTGCGGCAAAGGATGCAACAGTTTCCTCAATAGAGGCACGCATCATGCCACGAACGGTCTCAGAAATATCTTCGCCATTCAACACCTCCAAGCGCTGCGTGTAGATCAAATTCCGCTGTTGGTTCATCACATCGTCATAAGTCAACACATATTTTCTGCGCTTGAAGTGATTTTCTTCAATCTGCCGTTGCGCACGCTCAATCGAACCAGAAAGAATACCGGCACTGATCGGTTGATCTTCCGGCAAGCCGAGCCTGGTAACAAGATTTTTGAGTCGCTCGGTATTATGGCCGAAAATGCGCATCAGATCATCATCCAGCGACAGGAAAAAGCGGGACTCACCGGGGTCACCCTGTCTGCCGGAACGACCGCGCAGCTGGTTGTCAATACGGCGGCTCTCATGGCGCTCGGTACCCAGAATAAAGAGACCGCCCGCCTCGCGGACACGCTCTGCCTCGGGGGCAATCAATGCTTTGAAATGTTGATTGAGCTCCTGGAATTTCAGTCTGGCGGCACGAATTTCCTCGTCCTCGATGTCAGCCGTGCCGGTTGCCATGGCGATGATTTCTTCAGGATAATCCATTTTGCGCATTTCATTTTTTGCCATATGCTCCGGATTGCCGCCAAGCATAATATCAGTACCGCGTCCCGCCATATTGGTAGAAATGGTCACAGCACCGTATTTACCGGCCTGCGCCACAATCTCCGCCTCGCGTTCATGATGCTTGGCGTTCAGTACATTGTGCGGAATACCGTGCTTTTTCAACCGCGCCGACAGTTCTTCTGATTTATCTACACTGACAGTACCAACCAGCACCGGCTGCCCCTTACGATAACAGGCTTCAATCTGGGCGACAATGGCATCATATTTGCCCTTCATATCACGGTAAACCACATCGTTTTGGTCAATGCGGATCATCGGCTTATTGGTGGGGACCTCCACCACATCCAACGCATAGATCTCACGGAATTCGGTTTCCTCTGTCAGTGCCGTACCGGTCATACCGGAAAGCTTTTGATACATGCGGAAGTAGTTTTGGAAGGTAATGGTAGCAAGCGTGCGGTTTTCTTTTTGGATCTGTACCCCTTCTTTGGCCTCAATTGCCTGATGCAAGCCGTTGGAATACCGGCGGCCGGGCATAATGCGACCGGTAAAGGAGTCGACGATCATCACGCCGTTCTCGTTTACCACATAGTCCACGTCACGCTTCATGACGCCGTGCGCGTGAATGGCCTGCTTTACATGGTGGGCAAATGTAGAATTTTCCGGATCGTTGAGATTGTCAATCCCGAAAAATTCTTCTGCCTTTTTCGCGCCTTGAGGGGTCAGAATGGCGTTTCTATCCTTTTCATCGACCAGATAGTCCACTTCCACTCCGTCGGTTTCCTCTTTGTTATCCACCTCTTTGCGCACCAGCTTGGTCATACGGCGGACCAGCTCATTGGTGCGGTCATAAAGATCGGTCGATTTCTGCCCTGCACCGGAAATAATCAGCGGGGTACGGGCTTCATCAATCAAAATCGAGTCTACCTCGTCTACAATGGCGAAAACATGCTTTCTTTGCACCATATCCTTTTTATAGACCACCATGTTGTCACGCAGATAGTCAAAGCCAAACTCATTATTGGTGCCATAGGTAATATCCGCGGCATAGGCAGCCTGCTTTTCGGCAGGGGTCAAGCCGTGAACGATCAAGCCGGTAGAAAGGCCCATAAAAGCATAAACACGCCCCATCTCCTCGCTATCACGGCGAGCCAGGTAATCGTTCACGGTAACCACGTGTACCCCTTCACCGGTCAATGCGTTCAGATAGGCCGGCATCGTTGCCACCAACGTTTTACCTTCACCGGTCTTCATTTCAGCAATACGTCCCTGATGCAAAATGATACCGCCAAGAAGTTGAACATAGAACGGTCGTTTGCCAAGCACGCGGTCATCCGCCTCCCGAACAGCGGCAAACGCGTCACACAAGATGTCGTCAAGCGTCTCTCCGTTTTGCAATCTGTTCTTTAACACAATGGTCACGCCTGCCAATTCCTCGTTGCTCATAGCAGCGTATTTCGGCGCCAACGCTTCAATGGCATCGGCTACTTTTTTCAACTTTTTTATTTGACGGTCACTATAGGAACCGAAGATTTTACGAAAAATTCCCACGAAAGGCCTCCAAAAACATAATAATAAATTTATTATACTACATTATAAGAAAAAATGCTATACCTAAAGAAAAAAATTTGCAAATTGTTTTGCAATCCCTTGCGCAAACCGAAAAAATCGGCTATAATGAAAAAAGAACACGCGCAAGGAGACGTTATGCCGCACATTCATATTGTATTGCATGAGCCCGAAATTCCACAAAACACCGGCAATATTGCCCGTACGTGTGCCGCCACCGGCGCCTCTTTACATCTCATTCGCCCCATGGGCTTTACCGTAGATGACAAAAAGCTGAAACGCGCCGGGCTGGATTATTGGGATAAATTGGATATTACCTATTACGACGGTCTGGATGACTTTTACAGCAAGCATCCCGACGTTAACATCTACTACTTCACCACCAAGGGCAAACGGATTTACACCGAGGTGGCTTACCCCGACGAAGTTTTTATCATGTTCGGTAAGGAAAGCGCTGGCTTACCCGAGGAACTGCTCTATCAACACCCAGAAGAAGCTGTGCGCATCCCGATGCGTGCGCATTTACGTAGCTTAAATCTTTCCAACTCGGTGGCGATCGCCGTTTTTGAGATCCTGCGACAGCACAATTTCGCAGGACTTTGCGGCGAAGGGCACCTCACCAAATACAATTGGGAATAAACCGATGAAGCCAAACAGTATTATGATTGCCATGAGCGGCGGTGTCGATAGCGCGGTGGCGGCCTATCTTGCCTCAACAGAGTGTAACGCCGCCGGTGTGACCATGCGCTTGCTCACAGATAACATCGGCAGCAAAGAAAGCGCTGACGCGGATGAACAGGGCGCCGCTAAGGTCTGCCGCTTATTGGGAATCCCCCATTTTGTGGCCGATCTCGGCCACGCTTTTCGTCAAGCGGTGGTCGACCCGTTTATCGCCGCTTACGAGAGAGGCGATACGCCAAACCCTTGCATTTTCTGCAATAAAGCGATCAAATTCGGCGCTTTATTGGATTTTGCAATCAAATGCGGCTATGACAAGATTGCCACCGGACACTATATTCGTTTGGAACGAACGGCGGACCGCACACTGCTTCGTCGCGCGGCGGATGACAGCAAGGATCAAACCTATATGCTCTGGTCGCTTACGCAGGATGTACTTTCCAAATGTGAATTTCCGCTTGGCCAGCTGACCAAAACCGAGGTGAGAACCATTGCCGCCACGCAAAATTTCCCCATGGCCGCGCGCAAGGACAGCCAAGACATCTGCTTTGTGCCGGACGGTGACTATGCGGCCTTTATTGCGCGCGTCACTGGCAAAACGCCGGTCCCCGGCTATTATATCGATCGCGACGGCAGAATTCTCGGTCAACACGCGGGGCAATTGCATTATACCGTTGGCCAGCGCAAGGGACTTGGCATCGCATTGGGCAAGCCTGCCTTTGTTACCGCTAAATCCGCCAAGGATAATACCGTAACACTTGGCGAGCATGAAGAACTTTTCACCACGCGCTTGGTAGCCAAAAACATTAATTTGATCCCCTTTGACCGTTTGGAGCGCCCCCGCAAAATGCTTGCAAAAGCCCGTTACCGCCAAACGGCGGCACCGGCAACCGTTACACAGCTTGACGAAAACACACTTGTGGTAGAATTTGAAACCGCGCAACGCGCCATCTGCCCCGGACAATCGCTTGTTCTTTATGAAGACGATTATCTGGTTGGGGGTGGCTTCATCGTGTAAAATGTTGAAAAGGAGAAAAACATGAAATTTCTGATTGCACTCAAAACCATCTTTATCACCGGCACCCTTGCCATGCTGGCAGGTGGCGTTTTTGTCGTCATCAACCAGCTGGTCTCCCCAATCTTCCATCCGGCCCTTCTCACCGCGCTGATTGTATTTGGCAGCATTGGCATTTTCTGCGGCATAGGCTGGTATAATCTGAAAGAGAAAAAGAAAGCCGCTAAGATCGAAGAAGAAACCATTGAAAAACAATAAGAAAGCGGGGCTGTCGCGTTGAGAAGCGACAGCCCCTATTTTGTCTTTTTACAAGGTCAGGCAAGCAAAGCGCGCCGCCGCCAAAAAGCGTCCGAGGCCATATGCGCGGGACAGATGCGGTTATAGGGCGTTACATCCATACCAATACCAAAATTTTGCTTGGATTGATAGTTTTTGGCATAATAAGGCTCATTACTGCTTAAATATTGTTCGCTTTCACCTACACTACCGCCGTAGGTGTACGGGGCGTCCAATACTTTAATCTGCCGTGGGAAACGCCGGACAACACGTAAAAGCGCCGTGGTATAACACGTTTCCTCCGGACAAAACACTCCGGCAACACCGCCGTGCCCGCAATAGCGGACCTCCACATGACAGTTGCAGGTATCGGTTGGTTCGGTTCCCTTTTTGAAATAGCCGATTTCACAGCGATCACCTCTGGGATCACGGTAACAGGCCTCCCCCATCAGCTTACCGGAATCCTTACAATAGCGTACCGTTACCAGTTCCCCATCGGTATCGAAATGCTGCTTTTTCACCGGTCGGATAGAGAGCGCCCTTGTCATCAGCTCATCAAAAATACGCAAGGCAGGATTTCCTCTGACATCCGCCAAGCTTTCCGGATACTCATATCCATACCACACCCCCGCAAGCAATTCAGGGGTATAGCCGATAAACCACTTGTCGCAATTATTGCTTGAGGTACCGGTTTTCCCCGCCACATTCACCTTTTCGGTCACCGTGAGTGTTTTGGCGGTTCCGTTTACTGTGACCTGCCGCAGCAGCATGGTCATGATCGCGGCATTGTCCGCATCCAACACCCGCCGCTCAGGCGCTTCTTTCTCCAATAACACCTCGTCCTTATTATCCAGGACCTTATAAAAGCTTCGCACACCTTGATAAACACCGCCGTTGGCAAGAACCGTATAGGCGCCAAGCAGCTCTGATAGCGTCACACCTTCGCTTTGCTGCCCCAATGCCAGTGCCGCTATTCCGGTATCCTTAGCGGGATCCAACGATCGCATACCCATTTTTTGGGTCAAAAACGCATAGGAGGCCGCAGTGCCGAGCTTTTCTAACACCGCTACACTGACGGTATTGACCGAATGTGTTATCGCGGCATTGACATTGGTTAGCCCGCGATAAACATTCGGTGAATTTTTCGGCCAAGGCGCTCCGTCTGTTTTGAATTGCCGGGGCACATCATCAAATACCGTCGCATAGGTGATCATCCCCTTTTCCAAAGCGGGCGCATAAACCGAAAGTGGTTTAATGACCGACCCCGACGGACGCTTTGTGTCGGTAGCGAAATTTTGAATGCGGTTTCCGCTTTTTTCGCCAACCGCGCCTGCCACCGCCAGAATGCCTCCTGTATGCGGATCTAAAATCATCATAGCGCTCTGCGCCTTCCGATCACCCTCATGGGTGGGAAAATGCTGGGGATCGGCATAGAATTCCTCGATTGCTTGCTGCAAAGCGGGATCAACCGTCGTATAGATCTTCAATCCGCCGCAATACACAAGTCTGCTTGCCGCCGCTTCGCTCATACCCTTTTCTTTTACCAACGCTTTGATCACATCACCAACCACAAGATCGGCAAACCAAGAGTTCACCCGACCGGACAGGGACTCTTTGTTGACGCATAAGACGGGTTCTGTGGCGATTGCTGCCTCATATCTTGCCTGATCGATCATTCCTTGTAAATACATTTCTGTCAATATCACATCACGCCTTGCCCGATTTGCTTCCGGGTGGCGAATGGGATTATAGCGGGAGGGATTTTGCGTGATAGCCGCGATGGTAGCCGCTTCTTCCAATGTCAAATCCTTCGGCTCTTTGGAAAAATAAGCGTTTGCCGCTGTTTTGACGCCGTAACAGTTTTCGGAAAGATTGACCACATTCAAATATTGCTCTAAAATTTCCGCTTTGCTCATCCGTTTTTCCAATTTGGCGGCTCGGATCAATTCCGCCAGCTTTCGCTTTGCGCTGCGCTCGTTATCGCCGGTCAGATTTTTGATCAGCTGTTGGGTAATGGTGGAACCACCGAAATGGCCGCCATTTCCTTTCAAATAATCACCAATCGCTGAGCAAGTGCGCAACCAGTCAATACCGCCGTGATCGTAAAAGCGCTTATCCTCGATGGCAATAAAGGCATTTTTCAGATCCTCCGACATTTCCTCCAGCGGGCAAAACAACGCGTTTTCATAGCCGCTGACCCGGTCATTGGCAACCTCTTCAAACACGCCCGCTTCCTTTTGGTAATATAGCCTTGTGGTTCTGTCACCGGTGGCAAAAAACAAATCTTCACGAAGCATCGTATCCAACCCCGTCATCGCAAAGATGCCACCTGCCACTACCACCACCGATGAAAGGATCAATAACGACAGTGAGAAAGAAAGCAAAAACTGTAAAAAGCTCCTCGTCCTTTTTTTACACATAAAAAACACCCCCGCTCAAATGCTATTCTGCATCAAAACGGGGGTGTTATGTCTGTTGCATCATGGGAAAAACGGCGGTTATTTCAAAACTACATTTTCTTTTCCCAGAATGGAAATCAGTTCTTGTAAGGTATAAGGAGACAGATCAAAGCCTGTTTCCATTTTGTGATAGGCGGATTGAGAAGCGTCATAGACCGATACCGGCAAAACACCTTCGAAAATATCCAAAATTGCCTTTGCTTTTCTCCATTTTGGATCATTTTCCGTCATTGTAGGCACACGCAAATAAAGAATTTTGGGATTTGGCGGTACGGTAACGCGGAGATGCTCCGCGGAAGCTACCGATTGCGTCGGCGACTGCCGCCGCGCTTCCGCTTCCGGCATAACACGGGGCGGCGCGTGATCATCCAAAAGCGGCTCCAGCACGCTGACCAAGACCTTGGGTCGTTCCTCTTCACGCACCGAAAGCTCACCGCTGACACGGATCACAGAGTCCACACGCAATGCATGGGCGTATTTGGTGTAAATTTTAGGGAAAGCCAAGCATTCGATCTCGCCGTAACGGTCCTCCAGCGTAAAGAAGGCCATTTGCTCATCTTTTTTGGTGGTTTTACGCGTCAGATCGGTAATGATACCGGCAATGACTACCTTACTGCGGTCAGAACGCAGAAACTCTCCGGCATCATCAGTCTTTGTCAGATCCTTGATACTCATAATGGCCGGATCTGACAGGGCCTTGGAAAACCCGTCTAACATATGGCCGGAAAAATACATTCCTGCCGCTTCCTTTTCCTGCGCCAGCAAATCGGCCAGCTTGAATTCACGCAAGCTGGGATATTCTATCCGTGGGCGCTCTACCTGCCCTGCCGAGAACATATCCAGCTGTCCTGTCAGGTTGGAGCGGTTTTTGTTTTGCAACTGGTCAATCATCGGCTCATAAACCGCCATTAATTGACTGCGGTAATGCCCCAGATTATCAAAAGCACCCGCCTTGATCATTGACTCGATCTGCCGTTTGTTGAGATCGTTGGAAGAAAGGCGCTCCAGAAAATCGTCAAAAGAGCGATAAAGGCCAAAGCGTTGCCGCTCGCTTACCAGCGCTTCCAAAAAGCTTTTACCCACATTCTTCAGCGCAAGCAAACCAAATCGAATATGATCGCCACTGACATGAAACACCGCGTTGGATTCATTTACATCAGGGGGCAAAACACGAATGCCCCGTTTGCCGACCTCGGCAATATACTCGGCAATCTTGGGCATGTTGCCAAGCTCAGAGGTCAGTAGCGCGGCAAAATACGCTTTGGGATAATGGGCTTTGAGATATGCGGTGCGATAAGAGATGACCGCATAAGCGGCGGCATGGCTTTTATTGAAGGCATAGTGCGCAAAATCAGCCATATCATCAAAAATTGCCTCAGCCACTGACCGATCAATGCCGTTTTGGGCACAACCCGTGAGAAACGCGTCTTTTTCCGCCTCCATCACGCCTGCCTTCTTTTTAGACATGGCACGGCGCACCACATCAGCATGGCCAAAAGAATAGCCCGCCAAAACACGAAAGATCTGCATGACCTGTTCCTGATAAACAACGCAACCGTAGGTGGAACGCAAAATCGGCTCGATCAGCGGTGTGCGATACATGATTTTATCTGGGTTTTTGCGATTTTCAATGAACCGCGGGATCGAATCCATCGGTCCCGGTCTATACAGAGCGATGGCGGCAACAATATCATCAAAGCGGGTGGGAGACAAATTCATCAGCATCTGTCTCATGCCGCCCGACTCTAACTGAAAAATACCCGAAGTGTTCCCCTTGGCGATCAATTTATAGGTAGCGTCATCGTCAAGAGGGATTTTTTCAATATCAAACCGCGGCTCACTTTCTCTGATCTGCAATACCGCATCGTTGATAATGGTCAGATAGCGAAGCCCCAAAAAATCAAATTTAAGCAGTCCGAGATCGGCAATCGTATCCATATCGTATTGCGTGACCACAACACCGTTGCTGGCACAAAGCGGCACATAGTCAGAAAGCGGCTTTTCGGTGATCACGACGCCCGCGGCGTGAATCGAAATGTTGCGAGGCATTCCTTCCAACGCCATAGCGTGATCTACCAGCTTTTTGATCTCGGGGCGCTCATAAAGCGCTTTTAAATCCGGCAGCTTTAAGGCATCGGCAATCGTAATCCCCAACTCTCTCGGGATCGCCTTCGCCACCACATCCACATCGCTATACGACATCCCCAACGCTCTGCCCACATCACGAATAGCGGCTCTGGCGGCCAAGGTGCCGAAGGTAGCGATTTGCGAAACATGCTCCTTTCCATACCGTTCGGTCACATATTGGATGACCTCTTCACGGCGGTTATAGCAAAAATCCACGTCAATATCCGGCATGCTCACACGCTCGGGGTTGAGAAAGCGCTCAAAAAGCAGATCAAAGCGAAGCGAATCCACATCGGTAATGCCCAGGAAATACGCCACAATGCTGCCCGCGCCCGAACCACGGCCAGGACCAACCGGAATCTTTTTTGACTTAGCGAAATTCACATAATCCTGCACGATCAAAAAATAATCCGCGTATCCCATGGTGTCGATCACAGACAGCTCATAGCGCATTCTGTTCTGATATTCTTCTCTTGTGTGATTCGAAAAATCAACAAGTCCCGCTTCAATTTTTGCCGCGAACCCCTCCTTTGCCAGTTGTGTCAGGTAGCCAAAGGAAGTCATCCCCGCGGGACAGGGGAATTTGGGCAAAAAGGTGCTTGTAAAATCAAAATCAAAACAGCAGCGCTCGGCAATTTGAACCGTGTTCTCAATAGCGCCCCTGTACCGGCCAAACAGCATCCGCATTTCGGCGCTGTCTTTATAGTAAAACTCGTCTGTCTCAAAGCCGATAGGGCGGCCGTCCGCCAGCTGATTGTTGGTTTGGATACATAAAAGCACCGCTTGGGTCTGGGCGTCATTTCGCCGCAGATAGTGACAATCATTGGTGGCCACCATCGGCAGATCACACGCCTCGGCAAGTTTTTGCAACAAGGGCAAAATCTGTTTTTGCTCAGGCAAGCCATGGTCCTGTAGCTCAATATAGAAACGGTCTTTCCCAAAAACATCGGCCAGCTCTCTTGCCGCACGGCAAGCTTCAGCAAAATCTCCGCGCACCAAAAGCTGTGGGATTTTGCCCGCAAGACAAGCGGAAAGGGCGATCAGACCCTGTGAATGTGTCCGTAGCAGCTCCATATCCACACGGGGCTTGGCGTAAAATCCCTCGGTAAAAGAAAGGGAGACCATTTCAATGAGATTGCGATAGCCGGTCTCGTTCTCACAAAGCAGCACCAAATGATGGGGGTGCGCGTCCGCGCCGGTCTTATCAAAACGGGTACGGGGCGCCACATACACCTCACAGCCAATGATCGGTTTGATCCCTTCTTTTTGGCAGGCACGATAAAAGGAAACAGCGCCGTACATTACGCCATGATCGGTCAGCGCCACCGCGGTATGTCCGCATTCTTTGGCGCGTTTGGGGATTTCACTGATCCGACAGGCGCCGTCAAGCAAGCTGTATTCACTATGCAGATGCAAATGCACAAAATCAGACATGCACTGTTTCCTCCTTTATTTTTCTGAAAGTGCCTGCGCGAAGGCAATGATACGTTGCAGCCGGTGATTGAGGCCGGATTTGGTAATGGGTGGATTATGTAATTGCGCTAACTCGGCAAGATTGGCATCTTGATATTTCAGCCGCAGCTCCGCCGTTTCTCTGAGCTCTGGGATCAATCCCTCAAAGCGTGAGGCGGCCTTGATCTTTTCAATGGCAACGCAACACCGTCTAGAGGCCTCTACCGCTTTGCCGATGTTCCGTGTCACGCAATTGGTAGCACGGTTTTCCTCATTGCGGATTTCCCTCGCGATCTTCGCGTTGATCAGCGAAAACAAAGCGTTATTGGCGCCAACTGTACTGAAAATCTCTTCAATTACCGCGTTTTGCTTAAAATAAAGCGCGACACCGCCCTCGATATTGCGGCAATTGGGCACCCACCCCATTTCCTCAAAAAAACCTGCCAACAAAGGAACCTTTTCGGGGTTGGCCAAACGGAATTCCACGCGATAGGCCTTTTGGGGGTCTGTTGCCGATCCGCAAGCGATCATAACACCCTTTAAAAAACTGATACGGCAATGGGGACAAACAAACGTCGGCGGCTCTCGATAGGCCTTATATAGCTTTTCAGAGGCGAAAAGCATGACCGAGCCGTTCAGCAAAGCCTCGCGTCTATATTGCTCACGATACATTTTAGCGCACTCTCTGCGCGCCGCCGCTGAGGTGATCACCAAAACAAGGCAATTTTCCCGCATTTCCCGCAGATCCAACAGCAGTCCGGCGGTGTACGCGCGTTTGCAGCAAGCATTGTGGGGGGCGTTTTCGATCAGTTCATTTTTGAGTAAAAGCGAATAGTTCATATTTCCTCTGGCAAAAAACAAATTTCGGGGTTTGGTTTCATGCCATACTCTCTTTCCAAAATTTTTTGTGTTCGTTTGATCAATTCTTTTACATCCGCCGCCGTGGCGCCGCCTGTATTAACAATAAATCCGGTGTGCTTTTCCGATATTTTTGCGCCGCCGATCCGCAGCCCCCCAAGGCCCTGCTCGTCGATCATTTTGGCAACGGCGATCTCGGGGGACGGGCGCCGAAATACGCTGCCCGCATTGGGAAATTCCAACGGTTGCTTTTGGCGGCGCAACCGATTGAGCGCACGCATTCGCGCGAAAACCTCTCTGGGCTCAGCTTCTTTTTGCAGACGCAGTACTGCACTTAAAATGATGTGTTTATTTGTTTGAAAAACGCTTTTTCGATAAGAATAGCTCAATTTTTTGTTAAAAAGTGTCTCTATTTTGTCACTTGACGGATCGTAGATTTCCACGCTTTCCACCACATCGCTCATCTCACATCCATAGGCTCCCGCATTCATATAGAGGGCACCGCCAAGGCTACCCGGGATGCCGCACGCAAAAGCAAGATCGGAAAATCCCGCCCTTGCAATCACGGCGGATAATTTTATCATCGGCGTACCGCAAAGTGCCCAAAAACGATCTTTTGATAATGGCTTGCAGGCATGCAGCTGCACTGTAGCAATTACGGCAAAGCGCATCTGTCCGTCGTCAAACAAAATATTGCTACCCTTACCAATTACGGCATATGGCATACCCAGCCCCGCGCAGATCCTCACACACGTGATCAGCTCACCCACACATTGCGGCTTCAAAAGATACGCGATCTTTCCGCCAATGCGAAAGGTAGAGAGCGCACAGCCCGGCACATTCTTTTCATAGGCGATCTTCCGGTTTTTTAATACTTCCTCAAATCGCCCGATCATGTGCCAAGCACCAGAGGAATGACTTCCTCCAGCTTCTTAATGGTGTATGTAATCGGCAAATCAGAAGGACTTGCCTTGCCTGCGGCATTCAACCAACAGGTATCCAGCCCCGCGGCGATCCCCCCCGCTATGTCAGAGGTTAAGGAATCCCCTACCACCAAGGTGGTTGCGGGATCAAACTGTGGAATTTGCGCTTTTACACTGTCAAAAAAGGCTTTGCTCGGCTTTTCCGCGCCAATTTCATCTGAAATAAAAATGTTTTGAAAATATGGCTTTAAGGGTAACCGGTCAAAACGCCCATGCTGTACGGCGGCAATGCCATTGGTAATGATGTATAGGCGGCAAACAGCGGCAAGTGTTTGGCAAACCTTCAACGCGTTGCCCAGCAAAAAGCCCTGCGTCGCGAGCGAGGTCAGATATTGATCCGCTAATTTCTCTATATCCAATTCCAACTCGTAATAAGCGCAAAAATCAGCAAAGCGAACAGTGCGCAGTTCCTTTTTCGTGATCTCCCCTTTTTCCAGCCGTTTCCAAGTGAATAAATTGATCTCACTGTATTTTTGGATCATTTCCTCGCTTGGCTGTATTCGCATTTGCGTCAACGCCGAAATCAACGCCTCACGCTCAGATCTGTGAAAATCCAACAGCGTCTGATCGGCATCAAAAAGTATCGTTTGATAACGAGCCGTAAAAATCACCCTCCTCTCAAAGCACTTGCTTATTATATTATATCCGATTTGCTAAAAAATTTCAACCATTCTAACACATTCGGCAAGAAAAAAACTCAGCGATGGCGAAAAGAGAATTTTTTCTCTTGCAAAAACGCACTTTATGTAGTATAATATAATTTATAATGTATTTGATAAAGAGGCTTTCATATGGAAAAACGTGAAATTCGTATCGGACTGCTCGGTTTTGGTGCTATGGGCAAGACACACGCCTATGCCGTTTCTACGCTCCCTTATTTCTGCGGCGAGCTGCCTTTTCGCGCCGTGATTCACGGTGTCGCGACCCGCAGCTTGGAAAAATCAATGGCCGTTGCCAAAGAATTTGGGTTTGCCGTTGCCACCGATCACGAGGATGATTTGATTAACGACCCACAAATCGACGTTATTGACATCTGTACCCCCAACATTCTTCACGCCGATACAGTGCGACGTGCCCTTGCCGCGGGCAAGCACATCTACTGCGAGAAGCCCCTTGCCGACACCTTACCGAACGCCCAAGCAATGACCGAATGGGCAGGGCGCTCAGACCGCGTTTGTTCTGTCGTCTTTAACAACCGCCATCTTTCCGCCGTATGCCGCGCCAAGCAATTGATCGAAGACGGCCGACTTGGTCGTATTCTTTCTTTTGATTTCCGCTATCTGCACAATTCCTGCACCGATCCCGAAAAGCCCGCCGGATGGAAGCAAACTGCCGGTGTTTGCGGCGAAGGCGGTGTACTGTTTGATCTTGGCTCTCACATCATTGATCTTGCCGTTTTTCTTTGCGGAAAGTTTCGCACCGTAACCGGCAAGAGCCAAATCGCTTTCCCCACCCGAAAAGGCCTTGACGGCAAAGAATGGCAGACCGACGCCTGTGAGGCATTTTATATGCTGGCTAAAACCGAAGATGGCGCCACCGGAACCTTAACCGCCAGCAAGCTGGCAACAGGCTATAATGACGATCTCTTTTTTGCCATATACGGTAGTAAAGGCTCTTTGCGCTTTTCACTGATGGACCCCAACTATTTGGAATTTTACGATAACACCGCAGAGCATGCTCCCTATGGCGGATTCGGCGGGTTTACCCGCATTGAATGTGTCGGCCGCTATCCGGCGCCCGCGGGCACATTCCCCTCGCCGAAAGCCGCGCAAGGCTGGCTTCGCGGACATGTGATGAGCATGTACACCTTTTTGAACGCGGTGTACCTTGGCAAGCAAGCCTCCCCCACCTTTGCCGAGGCCGCTTATGTGCAACGCGTCATGGACGCCGCCCTTCGCTCTGATCAGAGCGGCGAAGAAAGACAGGTGTCGCCTTGATGATCTTTGGCTTGACCGGTCCGACCGGTGCCGGAAAAGGCACCGCCTGCCATATTTTCGCAAAATACGGTGTGCCGTGTGTTGATACCGATCGCGTTTACCACACACTGCTAAAAGAGGGCGGCCAAATGGTTGATGAGCTGACCGGCGCCTTTGGCGCGGATATTCTTTCGGAAGGCACCGTCAACACAAAAAAATTGGGGGCCAAGGTTTTTGGGCACCCTGATACCGCAGAGCGCTTGCATATTTTAAATACAATTACCCATAAATATGTGATAGAGCGCACCCACAAAATGATCGGCGAGATGGCGCAAAAAGGTGTCAAGGCGGTGCTGATCGACGCTCCGCAGCTGTTTGAGGCCAAAATTGAGAACGAATGCGATCTGGTTATCGCGGTACTGGCCGATACAGAGCTGCGCCTTGCGCGCATCTTGGACCGTGACAGCATCACAAGAGAAATGGCGATAAAACGGATAAACGCGCAAAAAAGCGACACTTTTTTCCGTGAGCATTGCCATCACATCTTGGAAAACAATGGGGATCTTGCCACATTGGAAGCGCAAATTCGCGCATTTTTGAACAATCAAGGGCTTTTGTAAGCCCAAAAGGAGTTATGATGAAAGAAAATAACAGCGCAAAAGAGCTTTCTGAAAAGCTTTTCTACAGCAAAAAAAGCGTGTATCAACGCAAAGACGCGGCCGCCATCGACGCGGCTTATGACTACGCCAAAGGCTATGCCGCCTACCTGGACGCCGCAAAAACCGAGCGCGAGGCGGTTAGAGAAAGCATTCGTCTTGCCGTGTCGCGGGGCTTTATTCCCTATACGCTTGGCGACAAGGTGGTGCCCGGCGGCAAGTACTATTATAACAACCGCGGCAAAAGCCTTTATCTATTCACCGTGGGCACAGAATCTTTGGAAAACGGCATCCGCATTTCCGCCGCGCACATTGATTCCCCCCGTCTGGATCTAAAGCAATGCCCCCTGTATGAAGAAGACGGCATGAGCTTCTTTAAAACCCATTATTACGGCGGCATCCGTAAATATCAGTGGGTTGCCACCCCCCTCGCCCTTCACGGCGTCATTGTAAAAAAGGATGGCAGCACTGTTGAGGTATCTGTGGGCGAACAGGAAAGCGATCCCGTCTTCTATATCAACGATCTGCTCCCTCACCTGGGCGCCGAGAGCAGCAAAAAGCCACTTGGCGAGGCGATCCCGGGTGAAAAGCTGAATATTCTGATCGGAAGCCGCCCTTTTGAGGGCAGCGGCGACAAGGATAGCATTAAGCTGAACACCCTCTTTCTGCTTCATGAAAAATACGGTATCACCGAGGATGATTTCCTCTCCGCTGAGCTGACCGTTGTCCCTGCCCTGAAAGCAAGAGATGTTGGCTTTGACCGCTCCTTGATCGGCGCTTACGGCCACGATGACCGTGTTTGCGCCTACCCTGCTCTTTCCGCAATCCTGGAATGTGCCGCTTCTACGCATACCCTGATGTGTGTGCTTGCCGATAAAGAAGAAACCGGCAGTGACGGTAATACCGGTATGAAAAGCGACCTCTTCCTTGATCTGATCAACGAGCTGTCTGTATCGCTCGGGGCCGATCCCGCGGTGGTTCGCGCCAATTCCAAATGCCTTTCCGCTGACGTATCGGCAGCATTTGACCCCAATTTCGCCGATGTGTTTGAAAAGCGCAATACGCCTCTGCTCTCCGCTGGCGTGGTGCTGACCAAATTCACCGGCTCGAGAGGCAAATCCGGCACCAACGATGCCAGCGCCGAGTATATCGGTTGGCTCCGCCGCGTGATGGAGGATGCGGGCGTGGTCTGGCAAGCAGGGGAGCTGGGCAAGGTGGATTGCGGCGGCGGTGGCACTGTTGCCAAATTCCTTGCTGAGCACAACATCGAAACAGTGGATCTTGGCGTTCCGGTGATCTCTATGCACGCCCCTTGCGAAGTGATCTCTAAGGTAGACCTTTTTGAGGCATACCGTGCCTTCTGCGCCTTCTGTCTTGCCTGATGATCGAAACACTACAATCTCTTGAGGCCCGTTTCCTGCAACTGGAAGCCAAAAGCACCGACCCGGTGCTTTTGGCAAACGGCCAGGCAACCGCCGCCTTAATGAAAGAATACCGACAGCTGGAACCAACCGTATCTAAATTCCGTGAATGGCAACGGTTGCGCAAGGAAGCGCAGGAAGCAAAATTTTTGGCTGATACCGAACAGGATCATGACCTGGCCGAGCTTGCAAATGCCGAGTATAAGGCGTGTTTGCTGAGTTGTGAGCGTTTGGAGCAGGAATTGCGCCTCGCGCTCATTCCAAAAGACCCCAATGACGACCGCAATGTGATCGTAGAGATCCGCGCGGGTGCCGGCGGTGAGGAGGCTGCTCTGTTTGCGGCTGTACTCTATCGCATGTATACCATGTATGCCGAAAATACCGGCTTTCATACAGCACGGCTTGGTGCCAACGAAACCGAGCTTGGCGGCTTTCGTGAGATTTCTTTTAGCATCGAGGGTGACGGCGCCTATTCCCGCTTTAAATTCGAATCCGGCGTGCACCGTGTACAGCGTGTACCGATCACAGAGTCCCAAGGGCGAATCCAAACCTCTACTGTAACAGTAGCGGTGCTACCCGAAGCGGAGGATGTAGAAATCGAAATCTCTGCCGCTGACATCAAAATGGAATCCTGCAAAAGCTCGGGGGCTGGCGGTCAGCATATCAACAAGACCGAATCCGCCGTCAGACTCACCCACCTTCCCACCGGCATTGTGGTAGAGTGTCAAGAGGAGCGCAGCCAATTCAAAAACCGCGACAAGGCCATGAAAATGCTGCGTGCCAAGCTGTATGACATCAAGCTGCAAGAACAAAATGAGCAAATCGCGGGTGAGCGCCGCGCTCAGGTGGGTACCGGTGACCGCAGTGAGCGCATCCGCACCTATAATTATCCGCAAAATCGGGTAACCGATCACCGCATCGGCCTGACGCTTTACCATTTGGACAAAACGCTCAACGGCGATTTGGACGAGCTCATCGACGCATTGCTCACCGAAGAAGCCGCTCAAAAAACAAAAAAGGAAAACGCATAAAATTGCATCAAAAGGAGTAACCGTGGAAACACAACTCTATCAGATCAAAGACCCCGAAAAGGATGCGGCGATCCTGCAAAAAGCCGCCGAAATTCTGCGACGGGGCGGACTTGTGGTTTTTCCCACCGAAACCGTTTACGGCTTGGGCGGCGATGCCACCAATCAGAATGCCGCCATGGCCATTTATGCCGCCAAAGGGCGCCCCTCGGATAATCCGCTGATCATCCACGTGGCAACCCCTACCGAGGCAGAGCCTTATGCCGTTACATCAGATACCTATTACCGTTTAGCAAGACATTTTATGCCCGGCCCCTTGACGGTGATCCTGCCCAAAAAAGATACCATCCCCCTGTCTGTAACGGGCGGTCTCGATACAGTGGCCATTCGTTGCCCTGACCATGCGGTAGCAAGAGCTTTGATTCAAGCGGCCGGTGTGCCCATCGCCGCCCCTTCCGCCAATCGCTCGGGCAAGCCCTCTCCCACCTGCGCGGCGCACGCGGCAGAGGACCTCACAGGCCGTGTAGATATGATACTGGATGGCGGTGACTGCGAGGTGGGATTGGAATCGACCATTGTAAAGTTAGAGGGCGACAGGGGAATTTTACTTCGTCCGGGCGCGGTGACCCCCGAGGATCTGCGGCGGATCATTCCAAACCTGTCTATCGCGCCTGCCGTGACCGCCGCGCTTGGCGAGGGCGAGCGTGTCCTTTCCCCCGGCATGAAATACCGCCATTACGCCCCAACAGCGCCCTTGGTTCTGCTGGAAGGCGAAGAGACCCATGTGCGCGCTTTTCTCATAGAAAAAGCCGGCGAAGCGGGCGTTGGTATTCTTTGCTTTGACGAAGAGATCCCCGTGATGCCCAAAAACGCTACCCTTTTCCCTGTTGGTAAAAGGGCAGATCTTGAGACCCAGGCCCACCGCTTGTTCGCAGCCTTGCGAGAAGCGGATGCCACCCCACACTTAGAGCGCCTTTACGCTCATCTCCCCCCCATGGAGGGACTCGGCCTTGCCCTATATAATCGCGCCATTCGCGCGGCGGCACATACCATTCTTCATGTAACATAATCGAAAGGAAGTATAGGAATAAAGATGGCAAAGAAAAGAAGCTCTCCCGTCACCGAACACTCCCAGATCGTTCACGCCCCCGCAACCCCGCAACCGATCACCGAAACCATCGAGAAAAATTACATGCCCTATGTTATGAGTGTAATTATTTCCCGTGCCATTCCGGAAATTGACGGTCTGAAGCCTTCACACCGCAAGCTGCTTTATACCATGTATAAAATGGGGCTGCTTACGGGTGAGAGAAAGAAAAGCTCTAATGTTGTGGGCCGCACCATGCAGCTACATCCCCACGGCGATGCCGCCATTTATGAAACAATGGTACGCTTAACCCGTGGCCACGCGGCATTACTACACCCGTTGATAGACTCAAAGGGTAGCTTTGGCAAGCAGTATTCCAGTGATATGAAATACGCCGCCGCCCGTTATACCGAAGTAAAGCTTGACGGCATTTGTAACGAACTGTTTTCCGGCATTGACCGTGACGCGGTGGATCTGATCGACAACTTTGACGGCACCATGAAAGAGCCTGTTCTTCTGCCCACTACCTTCCCCAACGTGCTGGTTACCCCCAATACCGGCATTGCGGTTGGTATGGCTTCCAACATCTGCTCCTTCAATCTTGCCGAGATCTGTGACGGTGCCATCGCCCTATTGCGCAACCCCAAAACAAGCGTCGAAAAGATCTTGGATTTGATCAAGGCACCTGATTTTTCAGGCGGCGGCCTTCTTATTTACGATCGGGACCAAATGCGCAAGATTTACGAAACCGGACAAGGCTCCTTCCGAGTTCGTTCCCGTTACAAATACGATAAAGAACAAAACTGTATTGATATTTTACAAATCCCCTACTCCACCAGTATCGAGGCGATTTTGGATAGCATTGCCGCACTGGTAAAAGAGGGTAAGATCAAGGAAATTACCGATTTCCGCGACGAGATCGACCTGAACGGTTTTAAGCTGACCTTGGATTTGCGCCGCGGCACCGATCCGGACAAGCTGATGAGCCGTCTGTTTAAATTGACCCCGCTGGAGGACAGCTTTAAGTGTAATTTCAATGTTCTGATCAATGCAACCCCCCGCCAACTGGGCGTAGTGGACATTCTCAAGGAGTGGATCGTTTTCCGCACAGAATGTGTGCGCCGCGAGCTGAATTTCGACTTGCGTAAGAAAAAAGACCGTTTGCATTTGATGATGGCGCTTGGCAAGGTACTGCTTGATGTCGACAAAGCGGTTCGCATCATCCGCCGTGCCGAAAGTGACGAGCAGGTGATTCCTGACTTGATGAACGGCTTTGACATTGATCAGATACAGGCTGAATTCATCGCCAACATCAAGCTACGTAATTTGAATAAAAAATATATGCTCAACTGCATTCAGGAAATGGAAGAGCTAAAAGGCGCCATTGCCGAGATCGAGACCGTTTTGGGCGATGAGCTAAAGCTCCGTGCCAAGATTGCGGGACAGCTCAGCGAGATCAAGAAAAAATACGGCAAGCCGAGAATGACGCAGCTTCTCTTTGCTTGTGACATAGAAGAAGAGGTGGAGGAAGAAGAAGCTGTAGAAAATTACCCTGTCCGCCTGGTACTGACCAAAGAGGGTTATTTCAAAAAGATCACCTTCCAATCTCTGCAAGGCAGTGCCCGCATTGGCAAGGACGAGCAAAAGCTCAAGGAGGGAGACAGCATCAACCAAACCTTTGATGCGCAAAACAAGGACAATCTGTTGATCTTCACCGATCAGGCGCAGGTTTACCGTGTAGCGCTGGATGATTTTGAATCCACAAAGGCCTCCGCTATGGGCGACTTCCTGAACGCCAAGCTCAATATGGAAAAGGATGAGCGCCCCATCTATATGAAGGTACAGAACACCTATCCCGATGGCGAAAATATGGTCTTTATCTTTGCCAACGGCAAGGGGGTTCGTATACCGATCAACGCCTATGAAACCAAGGGCAACCGCAAAAAGCTAACCGGTGCCTACTCTTCCAATTCCCCTATCGTCGGCATCTTCTATGAGGTAGAAAAAAATCCCTTTGAAATCATGCTGGTCTCCTCCGCTGACCGTGCCATCGTTTTCAAAACCTCGCTGATTCCGGTGATGAGCACACGCTCTTCGGGCGGTGTTGCCTTGATGAACCTTTCCAGAAGGGAAAACGCCGTGGTGCGTGCCCTTTCCAACTTTAACGAAGTTTACGGCGACCCCAAGGGCTACCGCAAATATAAATTGCCTGCTACCGGTGTGGTACTGAGTGATAAAAGCGTGGAGGGCATGCAGCTTTCCATGGATGATAACATTTGATGAGGAGACGGAAAATGAATAAGAAAAACAAACTTGCGGTTCGCATTATCGCATGGATTCTCGCCATTTTGATGGTTTTAAGCCTTGGCATTCTTTCTGTGCAATTGATTGTCGATCAAATTCGATTGAACAAGGAAGCAAAAGAAAAAGAGCAGCAGGAGCAGCAGGAAAACGGCGATCATGATCATGACCACGATCACGACCACGACGAATAACCCATGCAAAAGGGCGCAGTTCGGTTTGAACTGTGCCCTTTTGCGTTTTTTCTTGCGCAAATCATCCTTTTCCCGCTTGCTTTCTTGACAAAAGAAAGCAACAGTTTTATAATGTAAGCAACAACCGGCACGGGAGGATTGTTATGAAGATCGGACAATTGAACAGTTCTGAAATCGGACTGTTCCCCAAAATGACTTACACCAGAATCGGCGGCGCTATTCCCTTGCCCCCCGACAACGAGGAAAACGGCACGCTTTGCTGGACCTGGAAGAAGCATCACGCCACAGGTATTGAGCTGCATTTCACCTTCGACACTGCCGTTTATCTTGCCACCTTAACGCTCCACATAGCGGGCGCGCCCGAGCGCGCCACTCTTTTCAACGAAAACGGCGTGTGTATCGGCTCCTGGCAGCCGCAAGCCGCCTCACACTTGCTGGAGATCACCGCCGCCGCGCGCGGCAGTGCCTTCTGTCTGCGCATCATCCCCACCATGGCCGATCTGACGATCGACACGATCGCCCTCTACGGTGCGGCGGGTGAAGAGGTGACACTTTTCCCCTCTCCCTCGCGGGTGGATTGGAGCGCAGGCTCGCTCCCCCGCAACGCTGTCTATGCGGTTACCTGTGAGCAGGATGCGGATTGCCTGATCGCCGCCGACTTTTTCGCACAGCGCGCCCATAACCGTTGGGGTGCCAAAATCAACGCGGGAAACGGTCTGACGATTCAAAAGGATTTCTCACTGCCCTTTGACGGCTACACGCTGAAAATCACCGAAAACGGCGCTTTCTTGGCGGCATCGACCCGTGTCGCCCTGCTTTATGGCATCGAGCGGCTGTTTGAGTTGGAGCGTGCCGGCGCAATCCCCTGTTGCCATATACAAGACGCCCCCTATAAGGAAATGCGCGGCGTGCATATGTATCTCCCGCATCGCTCTCAGCTCCCCTTCACCAAATCCCTGATCAAAAACATTTTACTGCCCTACCACTACAACCAGATCTTTCTGGAGTTTGCCGGCGGTATGCGCTTTGACAGTCACCCTGAAATCAGCGAGGGCTGGCTACGCGGCAACGCCCTGGCAAAAGCGGGCAAAATCCCGCCTTTTCCGCACGGCGCGGTTGCGGACGGCGAGCTTTTGGAGAAAAATGAGGTCAGCGAGCTTTGCGATTTTATCCATGCGCTCGGTATCGAGGTGATCCCTGAGGTGCAATCCTTCGGCCATGTGCAATATATCACCTATGCCCATCCTGAAATTGCCGAGATCGATCCGGATACAGCGAAAGCCGCAACCGATGAACGCCACGAGGATCTCCCCCCCTCGCTTTTTTACAAGCACTCCTACTGTCCGCAAAATCCCAAAAGCTATGAGATCATACATGATCTGATCGATGAGATCGTGGAGGTCGCAAAACCAAAGCGCTTTGTGCACATGGGTCACGATGAGATCTATCAGCTCGGACTTTGCCCCAAATGCAAAGAGCTTTCCCCCGACAAGCTTTACGAGGCGGATGTACTGGATCTGCACGCTTATCTTGCGCAAAAAGGGCTTCGTATGATGCTTTGGGCGGATATGGTACAGCCTGTGAGTAAATACCGCTGCTATCCTTGCCTTGAGCGCTTACCCAAGGATATTATTTGGCTGGACTTTATCTGGTATTTCCATCTGGATAAAGATATTGAAGAAAATCTGCTCACAAACGGCAATACGATCATGATCGGCAATCTCTATTCCAGTCATTTCCCGCGCTTTGAAAAGCGCGCGGCGCCAAGCGCCGTGCTTGGCGGTGAGGTTTCCTTTTGGGCGAAAACCGACGAGGAAAGCATCGCCAGAGAAGGCAAATTCTATGATCTGCTCTATACCGCCGAAATGCTGTGGTCAAAAAGCTATTGCGAGCGCCTTCGCCCCTTTTACGAAAGTGAAATTGCCATGCGCCTGCCCGAATTACGCGCCGCGCTGCGAAACCAACCTCGCGCTACCGTGAGGGAAAGCATTCCGCTACCTCTTGAACCGGTATGCGACGGCCTGAGCGCACTCCCCGCAAGAAAGAGTGTTGTACTGCCGCTGAACCGCAAGGCGAATGGCTTGCGGTTTACCCATACCACGCTGTATCGGGAAAAGCGGATCGCCTGGCGCGACCTGACACGCATCGGTAGCTATACCGTGGAATACGAGGATGGCAGCAAGGTCGAGATCCCGATTACTTATGACGGTAATGTGCGCTGCTACCGCTATCGCTTCGGCGAGCCCTTGCAGGGAGAATATTATCGACACGAAGGGTATGTTTGCGCTTGGCAGGCGGATCCTGTTGTGTGCGGACGCACCGCCGACGGCACACCCATCACGCTATATGCACTGGACTGGAAAAACCCGCATCCTCAAAAGAAGATTACCGCGGTTCTATGCCAGGAAAATGCCGAAAGTGCCGCTGGGCTACTGCTTTGCGAACTCGATACACTACAATAAAGGAGCTTTAAAATGTATAAGCTATCTGTACCCATTATGTCGGCCACCGTCAACAAGGACAATCGCGAAATGTATATTTCTCAATGTAAAAACGCGGGCGTGGAGCGCGTGTTTTTGGCGCACGCCTCCTCTGCCGAGCCGATTACTGACACGCTGGCTGAAAACGTTGCCTATTTTAAGGAAAACGGCTTTGAGGTAGGCATCTGGCTTGGCGATACCATCGGCCACGGCTTTGTGCTGACCCATATTGAGGGAGATGCCGATGCCTCTGCCTTTCCCTTGATGGTCAATATGCAAGGCAAGCCCCGCCCCTTTGCCTACTGCCCCCTGGACGCGCGCTTTCGCCGCCACATTGCGGGAATTGTCGCGGAGCTTGCCAAAACCGGTGCTGATATTGTAATGCTGGATGACGACTTCAGAATGTCCCAGCATGGCGATGAGCTTTGCTGTGCTTGTCCCATGCACCTCAAGCGCATTGGTGAGATCCTTGGCGAGAAGATCACACTGGAAGAGCTACGCCCCTATGTGCTCTCCGGCAAGGCAAACAAATACCGTGATGCCTGGATGCAAGCGCAAAATGAAGGGCTTGTGGAGCTGGCCAAAGAAATCCGTGCCGCGGTGGATCAGGTTGCTCCAAGCGTCACCCTTTGCACCTGCGTCGCCTTTGCGCCTTGGAATATGGACGGCACCGACGTGGCGGGCATCACGCGCATTCTTGCCGGTGATCATAAGCCGTTGCTCCGCTTGACCGGTGCCCCCTACTGGGCGGTCAAAAAACGTCAATATCCCTTGATCGCCACCTTTGAGATTGCCAGAATGCTGGCCTCCTTTGTCCACGATGAGGGCTTTGAGCTGATGAGCGAGGGTGACGTTTATCCCCGTCCCCGCTACACCTGCCCCGGCTCTTATCTGGAGCTGTACGACGCTGTCACACGCATCGATGGCGGCTACAGCGGCATTCTCAAATATATGTTTGACTATATGGCAGGTCCCTATATGGAGACCGGTTATCTGAAGCTCCACTACGACGACAAGACGTATTTCGAACGTCTCGACACCCTTTTTGAGGGCGGTGCCAATGCCGGTGTGCGCATCATCACCCGTCCCCACAGCGCCAAAGAAGCCGATCTGGATCTGACAACCGTTGATCCGCTGTCCCCTCGCCCGCTTGACGGCACCATGCTTGGCCAATGCGGCATTCCCACCATTTATCGCGGCAAGGGTGTTTGTAACTCTGTATTCGGGGAGAATGCTCGGCTTTTCGATTTTTCACTGCTTGATGAGGGCACAATTTTGGATGCGACCGCGGCCGTTATCCTGACTGCGAGGGGCGTGGATGTGGGTCTGCAAAGCTACGGCTGGCTTGAGGTCGAAAACATTCCCTATCTTTGCACCAGTGACCCCGCATACAAATCCTTTATCACAGATGGCACCGTGCGTGTTCTGTCTGCCACTCTTGCCCCCACCGCAAAGCCCCTGCTCTTTTCGACCAAGCCAAGCGGCATCAAGCCCATGGCCTATCGCTACGAAAACAAAAGCGGTCAGCGCTTTCTCGTCTTTTTGTTCGAGGGCAACTCCATCTATGCCGATACACGCATCGGTCTATCGGGTCTGACAAAAAATCCCGCCATGCAAAGCGTGCTTCACGAAGCGTTGCCGTGGGTGGCACGCCAGCCTATGCCTGCCGCCGTCAAGGGAAATCCGGAGCTTTATATAATGTGCCGCAAGGATAAAAATTCCTTTTCTGTGGCGCTGTTCAACTGCTTTGCCGACAAGCTGACCAATCCCGAAATTCTGCTGGACGGCACGTACAGTCGCATCGAATGCCTGAACTGCGAAGCGGAGCTACAAGGCAACCGCGTGATGCTGAAAAGCTGCCTCCACGGCTTTGATTCCTGCGCGTTTCGCGTATACAAATAACAAATAAGAAAAAGGAAGCACTTGGCTTGCCTGCCGTATGGCAGACAAGCCAAGTGCTTCCTTTTTTTATGCGTGTTTTAGAACGCGATTTTCTTTTCAATATAATCCTTGAGCTCGGAGATCGGGATGCGAACCTGCTCCATGGTGTCACGGTCACGGACAGTGACACAGTTGTCGGCGGCCTTTTCGCCATCGCCAACCGTTTCAAAGTCCACGGTCACGCACAAAGGCGTGCCGATCTCATCCTCACGGCGATAGCGTTTGCCGATCGAGCCGGTCTCGTCGTAGTCCACGGCAAAATACTTGGCCAGCTCGTCACGCACCTCCAGTGCCTTGTCAGACAGCTTTTTGGAAAGCGGCAGCACAGCTACCTTGTAGGGGGCCAGGGCGGGATGCAGGTGCAGAACCACACGAACATCGTTCTTTGCCTCGTCAATCACTTCCTCATCATAAGCGTCTACCAGGAAGGCGAGGGCCACACGGTCAGCACCCAGCGAGGGCTCGACCACATAAGGTGTGTAACGCTCGTTGGTCTCTGGATCAAAGTAGGTCATATCCTTGTTGGAATGCTTGGCGTGCTGACCGAGGTCATAATCGGTACGGTCAGCAATGCCCCACAGCTCGCCCCAGCCGAACGGGAACAGGAACTCAAAGTCGGTCGTACCCTTGGAGTAGAAGGCCAGCTCCTCGGGATCGTGGTCACGCAGACGGAGATTTTCCTCGCGCATGCCCAGATCAAGCAACCACTTCTTGCAAAAATCCTTCCAGTAAGCGAACCACTCCAGATCGGTACCGGGCTTGCAGAAGAACTCCAGCTCCATTTGCTCAAACTCGCGGGTACGGAAAACGAAGTTACCGGGGGTAATCTCGTTTCTAAAGGATTTACCGATCTGACAAACGCCAAAGGGCAGCTTGCGGCGGGTTGAACGCTGGATGGCCGGGAAGTTGACAAAAATACCCTGCGCGGTCTCGGGGCGCAGATAAACAGTGTTGGTGCTATCCTCGGTTACGCCGATAAAGGTTTTGAACATCAAATTAAACTTCTTGATAGCGGTAAAATCCTGCTTACCGCAGGTGGGGCACACAATTCCTTTTTCCTGGATGTACGCGGACATCTGCTCAAAGGTCCATCCCGCGGGATTATCATCCAGACCGTTTTCAAAAGCATACTCCTCGATCAGCTTGTCCGCGCGGTGACGTGCCTTGCAGGCCTTGCAGTCCATCAGGGGGTCAGAGAAGCCGCCTACATGGCCGGAAGCCACCCAGGCTTCGGGGTTCATGATGATCGCGCTGTCCAGACCTACATTATAGCGGCTTTCCTGCACAAACTTCTTCCACCACGCCTTTTTGACATTGTTTTTGAACTCAACACCAAGAGGGCCGTAGTCCCAAGAGTTGGCCAGACCGCCATAGATCTCGGAACCGGGGAAAATAAAGCCACGGTTCTTGCAAAGGGCTACGATTTTGTCCATAGTTTTTTCCAGGTTGTTCATAATATCTCCCTATCAAATGAAATATAGATTTATTTTACTCCTATGACAAACTTTTGTCAAGGGCAAGTACAATTATTCTGCCAAATCCGCCGTTTTTGCGCCTACAAAGGCCATAAGATCGGCAACCTTCAGCAAAAGCTGCGCGCCACGGGTGCCGGAACTGACAGTAATCTTTTCAAACGCAGTCGCTGTTTCGTGCAAATAAGTGGGAAATTGTTTTTTCATCCCGATGGGCGAACAGCCGCCACGAATATAGCCGGTCAGCGCCAACAAATCCTTGACGTGAATCATTTCAATCTTTTTATTCCCTGTTACCCTTGCCGCCTTTTTTAAGTCGATCTCCAGATCTACCGGCATGCAAAAGACCACAGGGCCGGTCTTATCTCCCTTGGCTACCAAGGTCTTGAATACCATTTCGTGGGGCAACCCGATCTCATCGGCAATATGCTTGCCCGAAAGGTCGTTTTCATCGACGGCGTATTCAAAAACCTCGTAAGCGATCCGGGCGGCATCCAAACGCCGCATGGCATTTGTTTTGGTCTTCATCGGTACTCCTTCCCCTCCTCGATCATCTCTCTCGCGGCGTCGGATTGCGTTTGCGTTACCGAAAGACCGCCGAGAATGCGAGCGACCTCAGCCACACGTCCCGCCTCGTCCAACGGTGTAACCGTGGTAAAGGCACGGGCATTTTCCTCATATTTAGCAATCTTGTAATGGGCGGTTGCCAGTGACGCGATCTGCGCGGAGTGCGTGATGCAAAGCACCTGCGTATTTTTCGCGATCGCGGCAAGCTTGATGCCGATCTTGCGGGCGGTTTTACCTGAAATGCCGGTATCCACCTCATCAAATACAGCGGTCGCGACACCGTCACGGTCATTGAGCACGCTGCGGAGCGCCAGCATGATACGGGCAAGCTCACCGCCCGAAGCGATTTTATCCAGCGGCGCTAACGGTTCACCGGGATTGGTCGCGATCAAAAACACCACTTCGTCATTGCCGGTAGCGGTAAAGCGATCGGTTT
Source organism: Oscillospiraceae bacterium (assembly GCA_015065215.1). Classification (GTDB taxonomy): domain Bacteria; phylum Bacillota; class Clostridia; order Oscillospirales; family CAG-272; genus Firm-07. The sequence goes on from SVQT01000001.1 coordinate 114,043, forward strand.
CCTTAACCAAAATATCAAACCGCACCGAGGGCATATCCAAAAAGGCAAGCTCCCCTTGCACTTTCCTGCTGATTTGCTCAGCGGCGGTGACCCTTGCGGCATGCAGCCTGATACTCAAAGCACGCACTTTCTTTTCCAAATCGGCAAGCTCCGCCCTCAAGCGCTCTTCCTCCTCGTCAGAATGCTCCAATGCCGACAGTTTTGCCACGGCCTCGGCACGAAACGCGAGAATGGCAGGAATGTCTTCCCCATATTTTCGGCGCAGTTTGGTGATGGTGTCCAGACGGCCCTCCACCCGATTGAGGGCGGCGGTAGGATCCCCTTCGGTATCCTCAGCCAGATCTCTCGCGGTATTGGCGATGTCCTCTACCTCATAGCGCATATTCATCAACTTTTCCGCCGCTTCGGCAACATCGGGGATAACCGATGCCAGCTGCCGCATGGCTTGCGAAGCACGCTCTAAAATCAGTGCCGCGGAACCTTTTTCGCTACCGTAAAGCACCCGATAGGTAAATTCCGCCTGCTTTGCGATCTTTTCGGCGTTTTGCAGCTTTGTACGGCGCGCGAGCAATTCCTCTTCCTCACCGGCTTTCAGCTTCGCGGCGTCAATCTCACCGATCTGAAAGGTCAGAATATCGCGCAAGCGGTTCGCCTCAGCGCTATCGCGGCGCAAGCCGCTAAGTGCCTCCTTCACACGGCGCAACTCCGCGTAAAGCTTGCTGTAATCAGCAAGGTCCTCTCCAAACACTGCCACAGCATCCAACAGCTTTGCCTGTGTCTCACGCCGAAGCAGCATTTGGTTGTCATTTTGACCGTGAATACTGACCAGATACCCCGCCAATTCTTTGAGCATGGTCTGCGGAATGACGCGGCCGTTGAGGCGGCTTTTCACCTTACCGTCGGCCGTTAAGGTACGCTGAACAAACAGCTCCTCCTCTGCCGCAATCCCCATGGCACGCAGATACGCAAGGCAACCTTCACCCACATCGGTAAAAATGCCGCTCACTGTAGCGATCTCCTCACCGGTACGTACCAACTCCCTTGCCGGCTTGCCACCGAGCAAAAACGCCAGAGAGTCAATCATCACCGATTTGCCTGAGCCGGTCTCACCGGTAATGACAGAAAGCCCATTTGAAAAATCCACGTCCAGACGAGAGATCACCGCCATATTTTCAATATGCAGAGACTCTAACATGCGATTTTATCCCTTCATCATAATGCGAATGCGCTCGCTAAAGGTTTTTGCGGAGCTTTCATTTTTGGTAGCCACAAAGATGGTATCGTCACCTGCCACGCAACCTAACACCTCAGCAATGGCCAGGTTGTCAATACCGCTGGCAACCGCGTTGGCAAGCCCGGGATACGTCTTGATGACCACAATATTTTGCGCGTATTCCACGGTAATGATCGACTCTACCAAGGCGGCGTTGAATTTCATGCCGCCCGCCATATCCTCTTTTTTGGGTGCCACATAGCGGTATGTACCTTTGCCGGTCAAAACCTTGGTCAGCTGCAATTCCCGAATGTCACGGGAAATGGTCGCCTGTGTAACCAAAAAGCCTTCCACCTCCAGGCGGTCAATCAAATCATCCTGGGTTTCTACCGTATAGCGACGAACGATCTCTAAAATCTTTTTTTGTCTGTTGCTTTTCATCATTTACCTCTCAAATATGCGCGTGCATTTTATGTTGCAATCTGTTATAAAAACCGCCTTGACGGATGCGGATCAGCCTTGTCACCATATTGGCGCGGGTCACGCGAACGGTATCCCCCCGGTAAATTTCAAAATTGTTTCTGCCGTCCACGGTCAAATACAGCATCTTTTCCCGTTGGCATATGTTTTTGATTTCTATGACAGCGTCATCCCGGAACAAAAGCGGCCGCGCGGTTAGCGAGTGAGGGCAGACAGGCGTGACCAAAAAACAGGGTAAGTGCGGATCTGTGATCGGGCCGCCCGCTGACATGGAATAAGCGGTAGAGCCGGTTGGCGTCGCCACGATCATACCGTCAGCGCGGTAGCAGGAAACCAATTCCCCGCCCTCGTAAAGCTCAATATCCACAATTCTGGCCACAGAGCCGTTGGAAATCACCGCGTCATTGAGCGCAAATGACTCTGACTTTTTAGCGCCCGCTTGCGTATAGACGCCGATTGAGAGCATCGAGCGCTCGTCAATTTCATATTCCCCCGCCACCACCTTAGAAAGCAAGGAGAGCTCGTTGATCTCCAGCTCGGACATGTAGCCAAGATGTCCCATGTTGATGCCAAGCAACGGCTTACCAAGAGGGGATGCGCGGCGAGCGGCATCCAGAAGCGAGCCGTCACCGCCCAGTACTACAACGCAATCGGCAGCGGCGTAGATCTCCTCTGGCGGGAGATAGACATACTCGCGGCGATTTTTATGCATGCGGAAAATCCGATCCTTGTTCACAGACGAGATCAGCACCTCGGCCCCAAGAGACAGCAATTCTTCCGCGACACGCATAGCGGCGCCGGCTTTATCGTATATATTGAAATTTGTGATGATCGCAAACTTGTTCATGGATAGATCACCCCTTCCAAAACAATTTTTTCTACAGGAATCGCAAGATGGGAGCCATCGCTCTCACCCAACACGAAATAAGCCAAATATTCCTCGTTGCCGTCACCACCCAAAATAGGAGAGGGGGACAGTCCACGGCAGGAAAGCCCACTTTCCGTCGCGGATTGCAGAACACGCCGAATGGCGTTCATACGGTCTTTGGGGTTCTTCACGATTCCCTTTTTGTTCAGTGCCAACCGCCCCGCCTCAAATTGCGGCTTGATCAAGGTCAACACCTTGCCATCCGGGGTCAGCAGATCGGGAATACGGGGCAAAATGTAAGTTTGAGAAATAAAAGAAACATCCATTACAACCAATGACACCTTGCCAATATCGGCAACCGACAGATTACGGGCATTATATTTTTCAAGATTTCTCACACGGGAATCCGCTAAAAGCTTCGGATGTAGCTGACCGCATCCGGCATCCAAAGCCACCACCTCCGCCGCGCCGTTTTGCAGCAGACAATCGGTAAAACCGCCGGTAGAGGCACCAATATCCAAAGCGCGGCACCCTGCGGGGTCTATCGAAAAGCGAGAAAGGGCCGCCAACAGCTTTTCACCGCCCCGGCCTACAAAGCGTTCTTGGGTAAGTGTGACAGCGGGGGCACCTTTCACCTCAAAGCTGGGCTTGTCGATCACAGTGCCATCCACACAAACAGCGCCGCTTTCAATGAAACGCTTGGCTCTGGCACGGCTCTGTACCAAGCCTTGCTCGGTTAGATATACATCCAATCTCATATCAAATCAATGGCGGAATATGGTCGGTGAGCATCAAAGGAAAGATCCAATAGTGACAAATAAATGCCATGGCAACGCCAAGAACGGCGCCAAAGAACACCTGCAACGGCGTATGCCCCAATAAGACCTTCAAGGTATATTTAAAATTGCTTTCCTCATCTTCTTTTTCTTTATTCAGCTCTTCGGTGATCTGATTGAGCACAGCGGCATGCTTTCCCGCCTCACGGCGGATACCGGTAGCATCCCGAATCACCACCATCGCCAAAACACCGGCGATGGCAAAAATGGCAGAATCAAACCCCTCGTGCAGTCCAATGGCAATGGCGGCACTAAAAACAGCCGCGGAGTGAGAGCTGGGCATACCGCCGCTCCCAAACAGGACCTGCAAAACAGATTTATCCTTGCGGTATTTGGGCGTTGTTAAAACCTTAATAAACTGCGCCATCAGCCAAGAAAAGGTGGCGCATAAAACCACAGGATTGGTAAAAAGATCCACAATAAATTTTCGTATTTCTAACATAAACACCTCAATAGTTTCGCTCCAAAAGGAAATCCGCAAGCCGCAAGAGCCGCTCATTTCCCGGGAACGCATCCAAAGCGGATTTGGCGTCTTGGGTCACTCTTCTGGCATAAGCCAGAGCCCCCTGCGCATCATAAAAACTAAGAAAAGTGGTTTTTTCACTTTTGGCATCCGAACCGATATTTTTACCCAGCGTAGCGGCATCTGCCGTCACATCCAAAACATCATCCACGATCTGAAACGCTAAGCCAATCGCTTGCGCATAGCGTTTGGCAGCCGTGATTCTGGGATCCTCTGGCAAAAGTCCTGCCGCAATACAGCCAAGCTCAGCGGAAAGAGCGATCAAAGCGCCTGTCTTGTGAGCATGTAGCTTCAAGAGAGCGGGCAAGGGCAGTCGCTTCGCTTCGCCGGCCAAATCCATGACCTGACCGCCAATCATACCGAAGCTCCCGGCCCCCCGGGAAAGAACCGCGACGGCACGACGTACGGCAGCATCCGAAACAGGGGCGGTCGCGAGCACGCCAAAGGCACGGGTCAAAAGCCCATCACCGGCAAGCAAAGCTGTCGCTTCGTCAAAAGCCTTATGACAGGTGGGGCGCCCACGGCGCAGATCGTCATCATCCATACAGGGCAGATCGTCATGAATCAGCGAATAGGTATGTACCATCTCGACAGCACAAGCAAAGGGTAACGCCGCCTCATCACTGCCGCCGAACAATCGGCAAAACTCCAATACCAGCGTCGGTCTGATGCGCTTGGCGCGGGCAAGCAAGCTATAGCGCTCCGCCGCCAATTCCCTCGCAAAATCCTCGTCCTCCTCGGCGGTATATCCTACCAATGCCTCATCCACCAAAGCGGCGTTCGCGGCTAATATTTCTGTCACGTTCATATATCATTCTCTCCGGAAAAAGGAATTGTACTCGGCGCACCGTCGGTCATGCGGATGGTTTGTACACGCTGTCCCGCTTCCTCCAAACGCCGATTGCAAAGGCGAACCAATTCTACGCCCCGCTCATAAAGCCCCAAAGACTCATCCAAGCCAGCATTGCCATTTTCCAATGCTGACACGATGCTTTGCAATTCTTCCAGTGCTTTTTCAAAGGAAAATTCTTGTTTTGCCATCTGCTACTCACTTTCCCGAATGGCGGTAATGACCGCATCCGCAGTTACCTCCGCTAAGCGGATATGAAGATTTTGCCCAACCGAAAGTCCTTTTCGATCGGTAATTGGCTTGCGAGCGTCATCAAACAACACCGCATAGCCTCTGCCCAAAACCGAAAGCGGGTTCAAAGCGCCAAGCTTTGCCGCCAAAGAAGCAAAATCCGAACGGGCACGCTCTGTAGCCAGATCAGCCGCACGGGTCAGCCGTTGTTCCAAAAAAGCCACAAGCATGGCTCTATCCTCCAAATAACGGTGCGGAGAACGCAATACTGCGGCGCTTTCTAAGATAGAGACCTGATTTTTCGCGTTTGTGAGCTTGCCGCTCATGGCCGCGAAAAGGCGCTTCTCGCTTTGCGACAGCGTCTGCCGCAATTCCGCCGCGTCCGGCACAGCCAGCTCGGCCGCAGCCGATGGCGTGGGGGCTCGAAGATCTGCCGCGAAATCACAAATGGTTACATCGGTTTCATGGCCGACGGCAGAGATGACAGGAACCGGTGACGCCGCAATGGCTCTGGCAAGATTTTCATTGTTAAACGCCCAAAGATCTTCGGCAGATCCGCCGCCTCTGCCAATGATGATAAGGTCCACGGGAATGTGCTCGGCAAAAACAGAAAGGCCCTTGATCAGACTTTCCGGGGCGCCGGCACCCTGCACCAACGCGGGATACAATATCACCCGCGCCGCGGGAAAACGCCGCCCGAGGATCTGGATCATATCACGTACCGCGGCCCCTGTGGGCGAGGTGATAATACCGATACGGGTAGGATAAGACGGCAAGGGACGTTTTCGGGCGGGATCAAACAATCCCTCTGCCTCTAATTTGCGGCGCAGCTGTTCATACGCCAAATACAAAGAGCCAACGCCATCCGGCATCAATTCGTCTACATAGATCTGATACTGCCCGTCACGCGGAAATGCCGAAACTCTGCCGTGTACGATCACCTTCATCCCGTTTTCCGGCACAAAATTCACACGCCCCGCAAAGGAGCGGAACATCACCGCCCGTATCAAAGCGTTTTCGTCTTTCAAAGAAAAATAAAAATGTCCGGTTTTATAGTGGTTGGTAAAATTAGAAATTTCACCTCGGATCAGCAGGTCCGAAAGAAGCGGATTGCCATCCATGAGCATTTTGATATATTCATTGAGCTGCGCGACCGATAAAACCTGCTGCGACATGGAGGGCTCCTTTCCCAACATTACGTTGTCCGCATCCTTGCCCGGCAAAGAAGCGCGATGCCTGCCGCGTTATCGGCAGAAAAGGCGGGCTCGGCAAAATAGACAGAACCAAGCCGCTCTCCAAGCGCTTTGGCAATGATCCGATTGCTCATCACACCGCCTGAAAAAAGAATGGGGAGAGCGCCGTGCTGTTCCCGCAGCCATTCCGCCATTTTGCCAAGCGTGTCGCCAATAAAACGAAGGACATAAGCGGCGGTCAAAGCCTTGTCACCGGTCTTGGCATACAAATCAAGGGCAAGATTTTCTAAACCGGAAAAATTGCACATGCCACCGCGAACCGAAATCCGAGGGCGCATGATCTTGGAGGTATTGGTCATAGCCAGCTCTTCCAAAGCGGGACCGCATGGAAAAGAAAGCCCTAAAGCAACCCCGATACGATCCACAACCTGCCCCGCGTGCAGATCGGCACTGCCGCCCAAAAGCTCTACCGAGAAATCAGTTCCGTTTGGCTTGACCAAAAGCATTTCGGTGGTACCGCCCGAAACATGAAAAGCACCAAAGGTACGCCCGGTAAGCGCATGGGTCGCGCCGGAGGAGTAGAGCGCCGCCATCAAATGGCCGTTCTGATGCGAAAAACGGTAAAGCGGTAATCGCAAACCCGCGGCAAAGGATGCTGCCGCCGCTTCCCCGGTTAAAAAGCAGGGCATATAGGAATCTTCGGCATCTCTGGGACGAACCGAAACGCCGACCGCCTCAACGTGATAGTCTTTGATAACCTCCCGCAAGCGATGCATGAGTTGCGGCAGATTTTTCACATGGGCGAAGACCGCTTCGCTTTGGCGCAATCCTCTGCCACCCTCCCTCACAGGTAACGGTAGCTTTAGATTGGCAACCACTTCCCCCTTTTCATCGGCAACCGCTATCGAGGTGGTATAGTTGCTGGTATCAATGCCCACATAGCACGCTTCAGCCATCGCTCGCCTCTAAGATCTCGTTTTTTATGCTATTGAGAACGCCGTTGAGAAAGGCACGGGCCTTATCCTCATCAAATTTTTTACAAAGCTCTATCGCCTCGTTGAGAGACACGCTTTCCGGAATTTCATGGCGCAAATACAGCAACTCATAGACAGAAAGCCGCAAAATAGAGCGTGTCACTTTGGAAAGGCGAGAGGTTTTCCATCCTTTGGCGTATTTGTTGATCATACCGTCAATCTCTTCCAAATGCTCGTGAACGCCGAAATAAGTATCGTGAATATACGCGTCGTCCGGGGGTAGCTCACGATTTTCAACAGAGCAGGCATAGATCTCCTCTTTGCTTTCATCGGTACGGAATTCAGTTTCAAACAACAACGCAAAAACTGCTTCGCGCGCTTCATGTCTGTTCATAATTCACAAGTCCCTTTCAATTGCCGCTACGGCAATATAAATATTTTTATATTAATTATATCTATTACACGTGCGAAAGTCAATATAAAAGTGAATATTATTATGTATTTTTGTATAAATTTTCTTGCCAACGGAAAAGCGGGGCCCGTTTTGGTCCCCGCTTTTCCGTCATATCCGCGTTTTTACTCTTCTTGGTCTTCTTCTGTTACCTTTTCAAAGTTCTCTTTTGTAGCGCCACAAAGCGGACACTCAAAATCCTCCGGCAGGTCCTCAAAATCGGTTCCCTCCGCGATCCCGTTGTCCGGATCTCCGTTTTTGGGATCGTACTCATATCCGCAAAGTTCACAAACATAAATTGCCATGGGTAAATCCTCCGTAATTTGATTTGCACTATTATCATAATCCGCAAAAGGCATCTTGTCAAGAGTTTTTTTGCGACTGCGTCAAAAGCTTGTAAATTTTCAATTCCCCGCCGGCGTTTTTCAAAAGTGTTTATTCCGCGTGTTCGTGATAGATCTTTCTCTCGTCGTCTGTCTCGGAAGAGTAGATTTTGATCAAGTTCGCGATCATTTGCGCGGTTCCCTCTACACCAAGCAAAGAGCTGTCAAGCGACATATGATAATTTTCAAATTTGCCCCATTTTTTGCCTGTGTAGAAATTATAATAGTTGATCCGCTTTTTATCGGTTTTGTTGATCAGACTTTCTGCTTCGCTTCGACCGCACTCATGGCGCTCCATGACACGGTGAACACGGGATTCATAATCCGAATAGATGAAAAAGCTGAGGCGATGGGGATGGTTGCGCAGAACATAGTCGGCACATCGGCCGATAAAAATGGCGGTTCCCGCTTCTGCCGCTTCTTTTATGATCTCTGTTTGGGTAATGAAAAGTTGATCGTTGATCGGCACATCAACGCCCAAATGACGGGCGCTGTAAATGGAAGAGCCCATGGCCAAAGTATAGAGAAGGCTGCTTGCCGCTTTTTCATCCACACGCCGCAAATAATCCGGACTGATCCCCCTCTTTTCCGCCGCCATGATCAGCAGCTCCTTATCATAAACCTTGATACCAAGAAGCTCGCCTACACGGACACCGATGTCTCTGCCACCGCTACCAAATTGCCGTCCGATCGTAATTGCCAATTTTTCTGCCATGGAAATTCTCCTTTCAATAATCTTGCCGGCCAAAGCCATCTCATTCACATTATAGCATATTTGCGCTTTTTTGTAAAGAGACTTTCCGACAGTGCTAATCTTATTTTTTTCGGAATAAATTTTACTTGAGGTGAAAAAAATGAGAACAAAACGAAAATACTTGTATAACGCACTTCTGTTAACACTTGTCACGCTCTTGATGCGCACCGTAACTGTCAGCTTCAATGTATATGTTTCCAATCAAGCCGGTGCTGATGCAATGGGATTGCTTTCGCTTGTTTCAGGCGTTTACGGCTTTGCCGTAACACTTGCTACCTCGGGCATTCAATTGGCAACGGTCAGAACGATTGCGGAACGCTTAGAGCTTTCCGGCGGAAGAGAAAACAAACGTTGTGTATTGGCCTGTCTTGGCTACGCCGCCTTTTTTGGCAGCATCGCGTCGGTATTGCTTTTCTCCTTCGCAACGCCGATTGGCGTTAAGCTGCTACGGGACACACGCACCGTCCGCGCCTTACGCACATTATCCTTTACGCTATTGCCCATTGCGCTCAGCTCTGTTTTAAACGGCTATTTTACCGCCGTCAGAAGAGCCTGGAAAAATGCCGTTACACAAGTTACAGAGCAAGGGGTCAAAATCGCTTTTACCACCTATTTGCTATTGGCGGTCGCCCCCAAAAGCGTAGAAGGCTCGATGCTGGCTATTCTTTTGGGCGGCGCGGTCGCCGAAAGCCTTTCACTGCTTTTAAATCTGATTTTTTACCAGCTTGACAAACGGCATTTCCGTCATATCGCGAAAGAAAAAAAAGCAGGCCAAAGCCCCAAAAAGGTGGGCGTTGCCGCCATTGCCTTGCCGGTGGCGATCAGCGCATATATACGGTCAGGTTTACTTTCAATAGAACATATTTTAATCCCAAGAGGACTTTCAGCCCATGGATCCGGAAACGCGGCCGCGCTTGCGGCTTACGGCTCCTTGCAAAGCATGGCCCTGCCCGTCATTTTGTATCCTGCTGCCATTCTATCCTCTTTTTCCGCGCTTCTGATCCCGGAAATGACCGAACAGCAAGCAACTGGAAACAAGACTGAAATCCGCTATATTGCGGGACGTGTTTACCAGATGACCCTTCTTTTTTCTATTGGTGTCAGCGGCGTGATGTTTTTTCTGGCAAGAGAGCTTGGAACCGTACTTTATCACAGCGAGGAGGTCGCCGTTTTCATTCGTCAATTGGCGCCCCTGATTCCCATCATGTATTTAGATACCGCCACCGACGGCATGCTAAAGGGCCTTGGACAGCAAGTATATTCCATGAACGTCAATATTGCCGACGCGCTGATCTCGGTGATAGCGGTAGCCATATTGGTTCCCCACATGGGTATTTCAGGATATGTGATCACCATTTACATTACCGAAATTTTCAACGCGGCATGCAGTGTGACACGCCTTTTAAAAATCACGGGATACCGCCCCAAACTCCTTACTCTTTTTTTGCGTCCGCTCTCTTCGGTAATTGGAGCAACATGCTGTGGTAACTTACTCTTCTCATTATGCTTTCCTAACACCAACGGCACCGGTCTTTCTTTGTTTTTCCATATTCTTCTTACCTTTTTTCTGTACATCGCATTTTTACTTTTCACCGGTGGATTTGGGCGCGCCGACATCAAGTGGCTGATCGGTTCTCTACTGCCCCACCCAATCCCCAAAGTGCCGAAACCGCAAAAAACAGTTTCAACAGCGACTTTGATCAAAAGTCCAAAGCGATGACGATTTCTTTTTTTCGAAATGCAAGGATGATCGGTAAAAAATAGCCATTTTCTGTTTTTTTACCGCTTTTGAGACAAAAGTGGATCAATTTAACTTTATAAGCGAGCAATTTGGCCTTATTTTTGTTAACAAATTGTAACATATGAAAGTTGCTGTTGAAAAACTTGCAAAATTGTAGTAAAATCATACTGGGAAACGATTGTGCCACGGTTCAAAAAATGAGCCGGCACAATCCCAAATATAATAGGAGATTTGGAAACTATGACCAACAACAAGTACGTTTTGTCCTGGATCGACGAAATGGCCGCTATGACCCAGCCCGATAAAATCGTCTGGATCGATGGCTCTGAGGAACAGGCCGAGGCTCTGCGCGCAGAGGCTTGCTCCACCGGTGAGATGATCAAGCTCAATCAAGATCTTCTCCCCAACTGCTACCTGCACCGCACCGCCGTCAACGACGTTGCTCGTGTAGAGGGCAGAACCTATATCTGCACCGAGACCAAGGAAGCAGCAGGCAACATCAACAACTGGATGGCTCCCGCCGAAATGAAGGAAAAGCTCTTCAAGCTATACAAGGGCTCCATGAAGGGTCGCACCATGTACGTCATTCCTTATTCCATGGGCGTTGTTGGCTCCGACTTTGCCAAGTACGGTATTGAGCTGACCGACTCCATCTACGTTGTACTCAACATGCTCATCATGACCCGTGTTGGCACCAACGTACTTGAGGCTCTCGGCGATAGCGCGGACTATATCAAGGGTCTGCACGCCAGAGCTGATATTGACGAGGAAAACCGCTATATCACCCACTTCCCCGAAACCAACGAGATCATGTCCGTGAACTCCGGCTACGGCGGAAACGTGCTGCTGGGCAAGAAGTGCTTCGCTTTGCGTATTGCTTCTTATCTGGGCCGCAAAGAGGGCTGGATGGCTGAGCACATGCTCATTCTGGGCGTGAAGTACCCCAATGGCGATAAGAAGTATATCACCGCCGCATTCCCCTCCGCTTGCGGTAAGACCAACCTCGCTATGCTCATTCCCCCCGAGGTTTACAAGAAGCAGGGCTATGAGGTTGAGTGTGTCGGTGACGACATCGCTTGGCTCCGCGTAGGCGAGGACGGCCGCCTGTGGGCAGTCAACCCCGAGAACGGATTCTTCGGCGTTGCACCCGGCACCAACGACAAGTCCAACCCCAACGCGCTGGCTACCACCATGCGCGACACCATCTTCACCAACGTTGTGCATGACACCAAGAACAACACCGTTTGGTGGGAGGGCCTGAACGACAATCCTCCCCAGCCCGGTGACGCCATCGACTGGAAGGGCAATCCTTGGGACTGCACCAAGTACGACAAGAAGGACAAGTCCACCTGCGGCGCGCATCCCAACTCCCGCTTCACGGCTCTGGCCAAGAACTGCCCCTGCATTTCTCCCGAGTTTAACAGCCTGAAGGGTGTACCGGTATCCGCTATCGTATTCGGCGGCCGTCGCGCCAAGACCGCTCCCCTGGTTTACCAGTCCTTCGGCTGGCAGCACGGCTCCTTCGTTGGCTCCATCATGGCCTCCGAGACTACAGCAGCAGCTGCTGGTGCCGTCGGCGTTGTCCGTCGCGATCCCATGGCTATGCGTCCCTTCGTTGGCTACAACATGGGCGACTACTGGCAGCACTGGTTGGATATGGGCAAGAAGATCCCCAATCCTCCCATGATCTTCCACGTCAACTGGTTCCGCACCGATGACGAAGGTCACTTCATCTGGCCCGGCTTTGGTGACAATATGCGCGTTCTGCTCTGGATCCTGGCTCGTTGCGAGGGTAAGGTTGACGCCGTTGAGACCGCGATCGGCTACGTTCCGAAGGCTGAGGACATCAACATTGAGGGTCTGGACATCACCCTTGACACCATCAAAAATCTGCTTTCTGTTGACACCGCTTCCTGGAAGGAAGATATTGCCAACATTAAGGACTTCTACGCACAGGTCGGCGAGGCTGTTCCTGCCACCATGTACGAGGAGCTTGCAGCTCTCGAGAAGAGACTGGGCTAATTCCCTGATATGCAAAAACAAAAAACCGCCTTCGGGCGGTTTTTTGTTTCTTTAAAGCGGACGACCGATGGTCGCCCCTACATTTTGTTTTTAATTCTCCGGCTTTTTCTCCAATTTCAAGGGGTAATCGCCTAGATGCTCCATTTTGAAGCCATTGGCCTTGTAGGATTCGTAGTCAAAGGCTTCCAGCTCATCGATGGCCAGCTTATGGAACTCGTAAAAGTTCTTCCACCACTCATAGCCGCTGCCAAGCTCTGCGCCGAGGTAAGCGTCGGCAATATCGCAGCCCATGGCGGGGGCTACGTAAAAGGCACCCATGGCCAGGACGTTCACGCCGTTGCCGGTGATGGCACGCAGGGCGGCGGGCACGCTCTCCACCACGCCCGCGTGAACGTGGGGGCACTTAGAGGCGGCGATATGAATGCCCATGCCGGTACCACAGAACAGCAGCGCGCGCTCAAAGTTCCCCTCCGAGATCTGCGCACCCACGCGCAGGCCTACGCGGTGGAACATATTTTCGGTGTCATCGGGATCACTGTCGGCGGTCACGCCCAGATCGGTGATCTTCCAGCCCTTTTCCTTCAAATGGGCCACCACGGCCTCCTTCAGTGGGTAGCCCGCGAAATCGGCACCTACAACCAGATATTTGTCTTTTACAGTTTTCATTTTTTCTCTCCTATCATAAATTGATGCTTCCCTGCCGTCAGCACCTCGCCGCCAAAGGTAGCCGTGATCCCCTCGGGAATATTGACCTTATAAAGAAATTGCCCGTTCTGATAGCTCCACTCAGCCTCAATACGGCCGCGAACGGTATCCTCATGTCCCCTCACAAAGCCGATCTCCTTTAAAAAGGCGGGCTTTAGCTCGATTTTTTCAAAGGCGGGGGCGTTTTCATCGGGGCGAATGCCCAGCAAGGAGGTATAGAACCACCCCAACACGTTGGAGAACATGTGGTGATTGTGCGAGCCCTTGTCCTTGCCGTCCCAGCATTCCCAAAGCGTGGTAGCGCCGTCCAGATACCAGGTTTTGTACCCGGGCTCGCTCTCGGTGATGATCTTATAGGCATATTCAGGATGCCCGCAGGCGGTGAGTGCATCGTACAGATACTGAATACCCACCATGCCGCTGGTCAGCTTGAACTCATCCCGCACCACCGCCTCGGCCAGCTGCTTTGCGATAATCTCACGGTCACGGTATAGCTCAAATTGTAGCAACATCGCAAGAGCCGTTTGAGAAGTGACAGTAGCATAGCCCTTTTCGTCTACATAGGTATCAATAAATTCCTGCTCGATCTGCGCGGTTTTAGACTCCCAAGCAGTGCAGTCGTCGCCGTTCAGGCGGTGGGCCAGCGTGGTGACGCGCAAAGCCTTGATCAAGTAGAAATCCCGCACAAATTCCTTGGGGGTCAGTTTGCTGCTGCCGTTACCCAGCCAGTCGCCGAGGATAAACTCATGATTTTCCGCTTTTTTTTGCGTAAGCCACGCCACGTAGCGCTCAAAGTGGGAAATGGCGCCGATCAGCATGCCGCTGTCACCGGTATAAAGATAGGTGCGATACGGTAGCTCAAAAAGCAGGTTGTCGCAAACGGGGCCCCAATCGTCTCCCCAGCCGTGAGACGGGATCACGCCGGGATAAGAGCCGTCCTCGTAGGCATCGGCCTTCAGATCCTCAAACCACTTTTCAAACAGGGGCTTGATGTCAAAATTGATCAAGATCTGCTCAGCGGTGGCGGCGGCATCGTTGGTCCAGCCCAGCTTTTCACGGGTGGGGCAGTCGGTCAGACACCAGAACAGATTGGAATAGGTAGAGCGGATGCCGGCATTGTAAATATAGTTGAGAATGGGATCGCCGGATTTAAAATCAGCCGTTCTGTCTATATCCTGGTGAGTAAAGCAGGCACGGATCAAAGCAGGATCGGGGGCTTTGGAAAGTCCCTCGATCAGCACGTAGCGGAAGCCGTGATAGGAGAATTTCGGCTTAAAGGTATCCACGCCACCCGAGGCGATCAGCTTGTTCAGGTGAAAGGGACTCTCCGGGTAGAAATAGGGCTTATTCATCCCGTTGTACTTCAAATTCCCTTCCGCATCCAGATCCTCGCAGTAGCGGAACAGGATCTCGGTGTCGCGGGGCTCCTGCACCGTGATCTCCATATAGCCGGAGATGGTCACGCCAAAATCCACCAGATACCCCTGATCGGTCTTGATGATCTCGCGGGGCGGGAGCGCCTCCGCTTCACGAATCGCCTTGCAGGGCGTGGGGCGAAGCTCGGCCGTTTCGGGGATCGGACGGCAGAAGACACTCTGCCAGTCGCTATCGTCATAGCCGCCAAAAAGCCAGCTGTCGTCGGCCTTGCGGGCGTCATAATACTCGCCGCTGCGCAGGTGGCTGAAAATGATCGGTGAGTGTTCACGGCTTGCCTTCCAGCTGCCATCACTCTCCAAAACCGTTTTACCGTTGATCTTCAGTGACAGCAAAAACTGCGGCGCATCCCGCCAGGTAGCCTCGTTATGGTGCCAGACGGTGGGAAAGCTCTCGTTAAAAAAGCCGTTGCCCGCTATGACGCCGATGGTGTTTTTACCGGGGCGCAAAAGCGCGGTCACGTCATAGGTGTTGTACCAAAGTAGCTTATTATAATTGCTGAGCGCCGAGATAAAAATATCCTCGGTGATCGGCTTGCCGTTGATGTAATAGCAGGCAAAGCCGGGGCTTTGCACCGCAATCCGCGCGTTTTTGATCTCTCCATCAATTTCAAATTCCCTGCGGAACAGCGGAACGGGATCATAAAGCGAAAATGCGGAGGGGGCCTCCTGCGCCTTGATATATACGGCACTGCCAAATACGGTGTCTTTCATAATATCGTCTGTCCTTTTCAAAAACCTTCAAATTCATCCATGTCGGATTTTTGCAGTGCTTGCAGATACGTTTCGTAGGAAATATCCAACGTTTTGGTGGCAAAATGATTGCGTCTGTAAGCGCCGTCGGCGGTTTCCCACTCGATGAGCAGGAAGTGGAAATCGGTCATTTCGGGCAAGGCGGCAATGGCCGCCGCACTTTCGGGCGCAACGGTCGCCGTGCCGGAGAGCAGCACTTTATCTGCCAGCACGTCGCGCACGGTATAGGTGATCCGCTGCTCCTTGCCGCCGTCCTGCACCGCAAAGAGACGCATTCTGCCATTTTCCGGCTCGTCCATGATCAGGCACAGCTGCTGCTGAGAGCGCTTGATGAAGGGGAACGCCAGCTTTTTGCAGTGATACCAGTCGATCACCGCATCCGAGACCTGGGGCCAGCCGTCCAACAAGTTCCACCAGATGATACCGGTGCGATGAGGCTTGCCCACACGGAATTTCTCGATAAAATACTTCTTCGCCTCTGCCTGAGAGATCTGACTTTGCTTTGCAAAGTCATCCAGGTTATCCGCCTCGGCGCCAAAGAGAGTGCGCACCTGCTTGACCATCAGCGGAATGCGGTAGGCGTAGGGCGACGTAGGATCGGTATCCATCGATGCGGCATGCACCAGATACTCGGGCGTGCCCTGATCCTTTTCGTTCAGCATGGGATAGAGCTGATCCTCGGAGATGAACTTTTTCAGGCTTTCGGGCGAGGGACAGCCGTGATAGCCGATCTCGGAGGCAAAACAGGACTTTGCCCCCTTATAATACTTGCCCTTGAAATAGTCTCGGGGGCCCCATAAATGGTCCTCCGGCATCTTGGCTTGTTTTTCAAAGGCAACGCTATCCATATAAGGTGAGGAAGGAATATAACAACGAACGGGATCGTAATTTCGTACAACGCGAGGCAAAACTTGACGCGTGGCGGGAACGCCGTTGGGATCAACCTTATACTTGAAGAAGCTTCTAAAGAATACGTCAACCTCGTTATCTCCCGCCCAAAGCGCCAAGGCGGCGTGGTTGCGCAAGCGCTTGACCACAGCGACGGCTTCCTTTTCCAGTTCCATCAGGAACATTTCATTCACTTCCGGATAAATGGCGCAGCCCATACCGAAATCCTGCCAGATCATGATACCCTTCTCATCACAGAAATCATAGAAGGCATCATCCTCGTAAACGTTGCCGCCCCAGCAGCGTACCATGTTGCAGCCACTTTCCTCCAGCAATTCCAATGCCTTGGGCAGCCGTTCCTGATGGCGACACGGGAAGGCATCCAGGGGTACCCAGTTGGTGCCGAGGCAGAACACCCGCTGCCCGTTGACGATAAAGCCGAACTTGCCATTGCCCTCGGCATCCAGCGTGGAGGTGCGCTCTAATTCAATCACGCGCACGCCGAAGCGGAAGGACTTTTCGTCCAAAAGCTCCTCGCCGCGCCACAGGCGGAAGGTCACGTCATAAAGGGGTTGCTCACCGTAGTTCTTGGGATACCAAAGCTTGGCGTTCTCCAGTTTAATGCCGATATTTTCAAACACGTGATAGGGACGTTTTTCCTGGTGAAAGCTACTGTCGCCGCACACGCCGTCAACGGTGATGCGCAGATCGTCCAGATAATCCGCTTCGGTCTTGAACTCCACGAACGCGGTCATATTGGCGAGCTTTTTCTCGGTGTTAACTGTAACGGTATAGAGATAGCACTGCTCCAATCTTTCGTCGGATTTTTGCACAAGATAAACAGGCTTCCAAAGTCCGCCCGAGACAAAGCGCGGCATAATATCCCAACCGAACATATACGCCGCCTTGCGATAGGCAAGGGATGCCTGATTGTAATGCAGGGTACGGTTCAGCGGTGCCAGATCCACGTTGCGCGCGGCGATCATAGTGGACTCGATATGTACGATCAGCTCGTTCCCCTTCTCCTTCAGCGCGCCACCCACAAAAAAGCTGTGCCCGATCAGCATATTGTCGGCATAGCCCACACACTGTCCGTTCAACAGGATCTTTGCCTTTGTATCGATGCCCTCAAATTGCAAAAACAGCTGCCCTGCCGAAGCGTTATCGCAATCAAAGGTGGTGTAATACCACAGATGGCGGTTTTCATATTGGCTGTAGACAAGAGGATTCTTGCCAAAGTAAGGATCGGGAGCAAGTCCTGCCTTGTGCAGATCCAGTTCCATGCAGCCGGGAACGGTGGCGTCCAGCTTCAGATACGGAGACGCCTCCAGCTGGGCGATCGCCGTGGGATCAAATTCGTTTTTTCTGACATCAGCGTTGGGGGCAAGCAAAAGCCGCCAGTTCTGAATTTCAATTCTCTTTTCCATTTTGTTTTCTCCCCGTTCAGTGTCTTTGTGCCACGGCGGCAACCGCCAGCGCGGCCAGATCGCCGATGCTTTCGCCCAGAGCGGCAGGCACCACACGGCAGGCCTCCAGCGAGTATGGGATACACTCTTTTTTCATCACAGCCTCCATCGCGGGGCGCAAAAGATCCTCGGCACGCGCGAACACGCTGCCGATCACGATGACCTCCGGATTGAGAATATCTACCAATAAGGAAAGCCCCTTGCCAAGATATGTACCGCAAACGTGATAAGCCTTGATCGCAGTCTCATCCCCCGCATACGCGGCCTCAGCAAGAGTTTTGGCGGTCACTAAAGGCAGCTCGTCATAGGATCTGCAATAAGCAGTGGGCTTGCCGCATTGGATCTGCTCCATCGCCAGTGTTCTGCCGATCTGGGCAAGACCGCCGCCACTGCAAAAGCCCTCAAAGGAGCCCTCCTTACCAAAACCAACGGGGCCGTGGTCGTCCAGGCGCAGATGCCCAACCTCACCGCCAAAGCCGCAGGCGCCATCCAGTATTTGTCCATTGGCAATGATGCCCGCGCCCATTCCGGTGCCAAAGGTCAGAAAAATCATATTCTCAGTGCCCCTTCCGGCTCCCCATTTCCACTCGGCCAAGGCACAGGCATTGGCATCGTTTTGCAGCATGACCTTGCCGTGATACTTGTTTTTTAAATAGTCCACGATGGCAACCTCATCCCAGCCCCGCAGATTGGGTGGAGACAGGATCACGCCGGTACGGGAATTCAACGGCCCCCCGCAGGAAATACCGATCACCGAACGATCATCGGTCATCTCTTCGGCCAGGGCGCACATACGGTCAATCATCTCATAGGGCGAGACTGTGAGATCGGTGGGAATGACCTTTTTTTCCACCACGCGCATCGCTCCATTCACTTCTTCACCAACACAAACGGCACATTTGGTGCCACCAATATCAAAGCCAATCAGCATAGCAATCGCCTTTCTTACATTATCATTATTAATAGAATACTAAATTTGCGGCTTTCTTTCAAGGGCTTTTCAAAAGTTTTTTTAAAAAGCTGCTGAAAAACAGCAAAAGCGCAGCCATACAAATACAAAAGGCACCCTTGCGGGTGCCTTTTGTATTGGGCCAGGGAAAATTATTGAATCTTTTCCTTAACCTTAGAAGCCTTACCAACGCGGTCACGCAGATAGTAAAGCTTTGCGCGGCGAACCTTTGCCACACGGATTACATCAACCTTTGCCACGTTGGGCGAATGGAGGGGGAAGGTCTTCTCCACACCGACACCGTAGGAAACGCGTCTTACGGTAAAGGTTTCGGAGATACCGCCGCCGTGCTTGGCGATAACGGTGCCCTCGAAAAGCTGAATTCTTTCTTTGGTACCCTCAACGATCTTGTTGTGGATGCGCACGGTG